>NZ_JAGGLG010000017.1 GCF_017874315.1 Symbiobacterium terraclitae
CATTACTGGGCAGCCCTTGCCTTTGGCTAACGGGCTGGTGCCACCTCGCCCGTATTGGACTTTCACCAACAAGTCAGCGCCCATGCTGGGCGCACCGCGAGAGAGGCAGACGCCGCGGGTCTGCCTCTCTCGCACCGGGTATGTCGAATCGGAGGCGCGGGCCCCCGTCCCATCGCTACCGCACGATCAGCACCGGGCACGGGGCGGTGTGCAGCACCTTGTCGGAGACGCTGCCCACCAGCAGTTCCTTGATCGGGCTCAGGCCACGGCTGCCCATCACGATCAGGTCGACCTGCTCCAGCCGTGCGTAGTCGACGATCTCCTCGGCAGGCTCCCCCACCTGCACCTCGGTGACCACCTGCTCCTCGGGCAGGCCGAGGGCGGAGATGGTCTTGCGGAGGATGGGCTCGCCGGTCCGCCGGATCATGACGTCCATAGGCACCTCCGGCGTCACCTTGTTGCCGAACTCGTCGACGGCGTAATATGCGCGCGGCACGTGCGCGACGTAGAGGACGATCACCTGTACATCCTTCAACGCGGCGCCGAGCTCGCCGGCCATGCGGGCCGCGTGCAGGGAGTTGTCGCTGCCGTCCGTTGCAAGCAGGATCTTCTTCACGCCCCATCCCCTCCTGAGCGCTGCCCCCCGGAGCCTGTCCGCGGCGGGGTGCAGCCGAACTCTTCTACTGGAATCTTAGCCCGCTGCGCCCCTAGACCGAAATCCTTCCTTTTCACCGATTCTAATATAGACTGAAGCCTGCGAAAAGAACCACCTGCTTTCACAGGTGGCTCTGCCGTACTTGTCGCTTAGGGATCGCCGGCCAGCCCCTCCCGGATGGCGTACCCGACCGCCTCGGACCGGTTGCGCAGGTGGAGCTTCTCGAGGATGTGGCGCATGTGGTTCTTGACGGTGGACTCGGCGACGTAGAGCTTCGCCGCAATCTCCTTGTACGTGAGGCCGGTGGAGGCCAGGCGCAGAACCTCGATCTCACGCGGGGAGAGCTGCTGCCCCTCCTCCTTGCCGGCGGTGGTGGTGCGCGGCTGGCGGAACTCCTTCAGCATCTTCGCCGCCATGACCGACGAGATCGGCGCCTCGCCCGAGACGGCGGAGCGCAGAGAGGAGACCAGCTCCTCAGGGCCGAGGTTCTTCAGCAGATAACCGTCGGCACCGGCCTTGATCGCCTCGAACAGATCCTTGTCGATCTCGGAGACGGTCAGGATGACGACCTTCAGGTCGGGATACTGGGCCTTCAGCTTCCTGGTGGCCTCAACGCCGTCCAGCACCGGCATGTTGATGTCCATGAGGACCAGATCAGGCTTGAGTTTCGGCACCAGCTCCAGGGCTTCCTGACCATTCGATGCTTCGCCGACGACCTCAAGATCACTGTTCGAAAGGATACTTAGCACGCCCTTCCGAAGCATGAGGTGATCATCTACGATCATGACTCTCATCGCTAGGGTGCCCTCCTCTCCACTTAGCAATCTACCACGACATTGCATAACGGACAACCCATCATGCACCCTAGTGCACCGGGCACCTAAGGATCAATTCGGCTAAATCAAATACCATTATAGCCTAGTCTTGCCCGCCCTGTAAGTACGATACACGCGGTCGCATAACCCGGAGCGGAAATACTACCTCCAGACGTTCATGTCGCCCTGGCAGGTCGCCGGTTCAGCGATCGACAGGCACTCTATCCCCGAACATCTGGCGCTGCCGAGGAGGAGGCGGAGACGTGTACACGGAGCTGCACCTCAAGCTGCTCAACGGCCGCACCATCACGATTCACGTGGAACCGGGGTTCGACATGGACGATCTGGAGTATGTGCCGGGCATGCGCGCCGTATCGCTGGGCAACCTGACCGTGCTCTACGAGGGGCTGGTCTACGACGTTCGCCCCGGGCGGCCGCATCCGGCCCGCAGCGCTGCTCCCGGCCTCCTGCGCTGACGCAGACTGCGGCGCAAGTGCCGCTGCGGCTCCCCGAGAGGGGCCGGCAGCCGGAACTTGCGCCGCACGCATATGGGCTCAGATCTCGTCCAGCGAGAGCAGACCGGTCTTGATGGCGAACTTCGTCAGCTCCACCGCGTCGTGGAGGTCAAGCTTCTCCATGAGGTTCGCCCGATGCGCCTGCACCGTCTTGATGGAGATGAACAGCTTTTCGGCGATCTGCTGGTTCGTCAGGCCGTGGGCGATGAGGGTGAGCACCTCCCGCTCCCGCTCCGTCAGCTGCTCCAGCTGCGCGTGGGCCGCACCGGCGGACCGCGTCTCCGCAGACGGAGAGGGGGTTCCTCCCCCCTGCCCCTGGAGGTTCTCCATCACGGTCTTGGCAACGTCGGGGTGGAGGATCACCTGTCCGGAGGTCACCGCCTTCAGGGCCGAGACCAGCTCCTGCGCCGCGGCCCGCTTCAGCACGTAACCGGCGGCGCCCGCCCGCAGGATCGGCAGGACGTACTCCTCACTGTCGTACATCGACAGGATCAGCACCGGCAGGTCGGGGTGGCGCTTCTTCAGCTCCTTGGTCGCCTCGATGCCGTTCATCCGGGGCATGGCGATGTCCATCAGAACGGCGTCCGGCTTCAGCTTCTCGACCATCTCCAGCGCCTCCACGCCGTCCTGAGCCTCGCCGATCACCTGCACCTCTCCGCTGGCGGAGAGCAGATACCGGATCCCCTCACGGAGAATGGCGTGGTCGTCCACCAGCAGCACGCGAATGGGATTCATCCTTCGCCTCACCCCCCTCTGCGATCGGGAACCGTCACCCGCACGGTGGTTCCGCGCCCCGGGGCGGACTCCACCTCGACCTTGCCGCCGACCAGGGCCGCCCGCTCCTGCATGCCGAACAGGCCGAGACCCCGGTCGCGCATGGGTTTACCTACCATATGAACGACGTGGAACCCCTGCCCGTCGTCCGTCACCACGCCCTCGATGTGCCCGTCCGCGCGGGAGAGCCGCACGGTGACGCTCCGGGCCCGGGCATGCTTGACGACGTTGTTGATCGCCTCCTGAAGGATGCGGAACAGCGCCGTCTCCAGCTCCTCCGGCAGCCGCTCGGACAGCCCGCTGACCTCGAAGTCGGCCTTCAGCCCCGCCGGCAGGACCCGCTGGCTGATGAACCAGCGCAGGGCGGGCACCAGGCCGAGGTCGTCGAGCACCGAGGGCCGCAGGTCCATCATCAGCCTCCGGGTTTCGTCCAGCGTGCGCTGCGCGACCTCCTTGGTCATGCGCAGCCGCTCCCGCAGCTGCTCGTCGATGCCGCTGCTGCCGGCCAGCTGCTCCACGGCCACCAGGTTGACGACGATGGAGGTGAGCGACTGCGCGGTCTCGTCGTGCAGCTCGCGGGCGATGCGCTTGCGCTCCTCCTCCTGCGCCCGCAGGATCTGCGCCGCCACGGCCTGCCGGTGCTCCGCCAGCCGGTCGAGCATCAGGTTCGCCATCTCGGTCAGCCGGGCGATGTCGGGATCTCCCGCCACCTCCGGCACCCGGGCGGAGAAGTCGCCCCGGCGCACCTTGTCCAGCGTGGCGTGCAGGGTGAAGAGCGGCTGGAACGCCACCCGGAGGAGGGCGTAGTTGACGCCCAGGGAGACGGCGAGGCCCGCGCCGATCAGGCCGAACTCCCACACGGGGGCGTGCCCCTGGCCGTTCCAGAAGTGCGTGGCGATCAGCACGGTGGTGATGGACCCGATCACCACGATTGCAGCGTTGGCCACCAGCACCTTCGTGAAGAGGCTGGTCTGGCTGTGCAGGTACGACAGCAGCCGCATCTAGACCTAGACCTCCACAATCTCGAAAGCGTACTCGGTACTGGCGGTCTTGTTCACCATGTGCAAGACGCCGCAGTACTTCTCTTCAATGTAATCGAGGGCCTTCTTCACCTTGTCCGGGTCGATGCCCTTGCCGTAGAGCCTGTATCGGGTGACCACCCGGGTGAAGACCATCGGGTCGGTCTCGGCCTGCTCGGCCTCCACACTGATGTCGATGCGCTCCACGTTCTGCCGCATCTTCTTCATCAGCGTGACCAGATTGGAGCCGCTGCACGCACCCAGGCCGAGACAGACGAGCTCCTTGGCCCTCGGACCGGCCGGGCTGCCGTTCTCATCGCTCCCGATGGTCAGCCGCACCCCTCCGCCGGTCACCGCATCGAACACATATCCCGTGCCGGACCAGGTCATCTCTGCCCTGTGCGTCACGTTGTTTCATCCTTTCATGTCATCTTCCCCGTCGGGCGGATACCTCGGCGCACCTAGATCCTCGGCCCGATCGATCACAGGGCAATGGACCGAAAGGAGTGATTCGCCCCTGCTCTGCCCGAACCCTCCTGCGCGCCCTCACTTTTCGTCTACTCCTTGGACGGCGGGAAATGACGAAGAGATATGAACAAAGGGAGTAGATATTAGGTTGCAGTAAACGGGCGGCCCGTAGACCCCGCGGGTCGCCTTTTCTTGTACTTTTCCGCACCCGGCCCAAGGTTTCTGCAATATCCGTGTAAGCCTCCCATAATCGCCGCCTGATAGGCTGGTACCAAAGCCAAGCATTCGGGAGGGATATCCTTGACGAAGCGCTGGTGGATCATCATCACCATCGCCGCAGTGGTCGTCATTGCGCTCCTGGCCGGGCCTGCCGCCCTCACCGCATCGGGCCTGGAGCCCGCCGCCTGCGCCACCTGTCACAGCATGGCGGAGTTCCGGGACACCCACGCCGAGTCGCTGCACGCCTCCGTCTCCTGCTCCGAGTGCCACCTGCCCCACGGGGCGGCCGGCCTGCCCAAGAAGTACGAGAAGGGCTTCAAGCACGTGTGGGCCACCGTCACCGGCGAGGCCGACATCCAGCTCAAGCCCGAGGACGAGCAGATCCTGTTGGACAACTGCATCGCCTGCCACGTCAACACGGAGCACGTCAGCGTGCCGGAGAACCGCAGCTGCCTCAACTGCCACTACGACGACCCCCACGGCAACCGGGAGAGCCGGTCATGGTGATCAGCGGCCTCGTCCTGCAGTGCCACCCCGACCGGGTGGAGAGCGTGGCGGCGCAGCTGGCGCAGATGCCGGGCGTCTCCGACGTGACCCCGGTCGAGGGGGGCGGCCATCTGGCTTGCGTGCTGGAAGCCCCGAGCCTGGAGGCGTCGATCCTGGTGCTCGACCACCTGAAGGCCCTTCCGGGCGTCTACTCGGCCATGCCGACGTACATTCACGCACTTGAGGAGGATGAGAGATGGAACTCTCCCGCCGTGCATTCGTAAAGGCATCGGCGCTTGCCGCCGCACTGGCCGCCGCCGGGTGCGGCACCCCGGCACCGGTGGCCCCCAAGCAGGATCCCGCCCTGGAGGGCGCCACGTGGCACAAGACGGTCTGCCGGTACTGCGGCGTGGGCTGCGGCGTGATGGTCGGGACCAGGGACGGCAAGGTGGTCGGCGTCAAGGGCGACACCGAGAATCCCGTCAACAAGGGCCTGCTCTGCGTGAAGGGCTACTACCTGCACCGGATCATGCAGACCGAGGAAGGCCGCATCCTCAGGCCGCTCATCCGCAAGGACGGCAAGCTGGTGGAGGCCTCGTGGGACGAGGCCCTCGACCTGGTGGCCAGCAAGTTCCGGGAAGCTATAGACCAGTATGGCCCCGACTCGGTCGGCTTCTACGGCTCCGGGCAGACCCTCGTCGAGGAGAGCTACGTCGCCAACAAGCTCTTCAAGGGCTGCATCGGCACCAACAACATCGAGGGCAACCCCCGCACCTGCATGGCCTCCGCCGTGGCGGGCTTCGCCTCCACCTTCGGCAAGGACGAGCCCATGGGCTCGCTGGACGACATCGAGCACGCCGACACCTTCTTCATCATCGGCTCCAACACGGCCGAGGCGCACCCCATCGTCTACAACCGGGTCACCACCCGCAAGCAGACCGGCCAGGACGTGAAGGTGATCCTCGCCGACCCGCGCAAGCACCGGGTGGCCGACATCGCCGACATCTTCCTGCCGTTCAAGCCGGGCACCGACCTGGCCCTGCTCAACGCCCTCGCCCAGGTGATCGTGGCCGAGAACCTGCACGACCCCGACTTCATCGCCAGGCACACCAAGTTCATGCAGGGCGACGAGGAAATCAGCTTCGAGCAGTACGCAGCCTTCCTGCAGGACTACACCCCGGAGAAGGTGGCTGGCATCACCGGGCTCGATCCGGAGCAGATCCGCGCGGCCGCCCGGCTGATCGGCGCCCGGGGGCGCAAGACGATGTCGATGTGGTGCATGGGCATCAACCAGCGCACCGTCGGCACCTGGCTGAACAACGCCATCTACAACCTCCACCTGCTCACGGGCAAGATCTGCCAGCCCGGCAACAGCCCCTTCTCCCTCACCGGCCAGCCCTCCGCATGCGGCTCCGTGCGCGAGGTGGGCGCCCTGTCGCACCTCCTTCCCTGCGGCCGCTCGGTGACCAACGAGGAGCACCGCAAGCAGGTCGCGGCCGTCTGGGGCGTGGACCACACGAAGATGTCGCCGAACGCGGGCCTGCACACCATCGCCCTCTTCAAGGCGGCCGGCGAGGGCAAGATCAAGGCGCTGATGATCTGCTGCACCAACCCCGGCCACTCGTTGCCCAACCTGAACTCCGTGCGGGACTCCCTCCAGAAGACCTTCCTGGTCTGCCTCGACGCCTTCCACAACCGGACCACCGAGCTGGCGGACGTGGTGCTGCCCTCCGCCCTGTGGTGCGAGAAGGAGGGCATGTACGGCAACACCGAGCGGCGCACGCAGCACCTGGCCAAGGCCGTGGAGCCGAAGGGCGAGTCGAAGCCCGACCTCTGGATCCTGCTGGAGATCGCCCGGCGCATGGGCTACGGGGAGTACTTCGCCCACTACACCTCCAACGAGGTGATCTGGGAGGAGTACCGCAAGCTGGCCCAGGGTACCGGCTACGACTTCGCCCCCTACGAGCGCTACAAGCAGGAGCGCGGCCTGCGCTGGCCGATCACGGACAAGACGCCGAACGGCTGCGCCATCCGCTACGCCGAGGGGTATGACCCCTATGTGCCGGCGGGCGAGGGCATCCGGTTCTACGGCAAGCCCGACGGCAAGGCGGTGATCTACGCCCGGCCGCACCAGGATCCGGCGGAGATGCCCGACGCCGAGTACCCCTTCTACCTCTCCACCGGCCGCATCCTGGAGCACTGGCACACGATCACGATGACCAAGCGGGTGCCCGAGATCATGAAGGGCGCCGGCGAGTTCTACTGCGAGCTGCACGAGGAGGACGCCGCGGCGATGGGCATCGCCACGGGCGACCTCGTGAGGCTGACCACGCGGCGGGGCAGCATCGTCACGAAGGCGCGCGTCAAGGGACGCGGCGTGCCGCAGCGGGGCATGGCCATGCTGCTGATGCACGACGACGACCCCGAGCGGCTGACCAACTTCCTCACCAACGACGCCGTGGACGCCACCTCCAAGCAGATGGAGTACAAGATCTGCGCCGTGCGGATCGAAAAGGTGTAGAACATGCGGGGCTTGCGAAAGCGAATTGGGTGGCGGGCGCTGCGCCTCGCCACCCAGGCCCTCTTCTGGGCCCTGTTCCTGGCGCCCCTGGCCGGCTTCCCCTGGTTCCGGGGCACTTACGTCGCCTCCCGCCTGGCCGGCATCCCCCTCACCGACCCCTACGGGGCGGCCCAGGCGGCCGTCGCCGGCGGGCTGCGGCTCGCCGGTGCGGCGCTCCTGGGCCTCGGGCTGGTGGCGCTGGTCTACCTGCTCCTGGGGCGCGCCTTCTGCGCCTGGGTCTGCCCGCTGGGCAGCCTCCTGGAGCTGGCCGACCGCGCGGCGGAGCGGTTCCTGTCCGCAAGGCGGGCTGCCCGCCGAGGCGAGGGCCGTCTCCGGCCGGCGGGGCCGCTCGCCCGGCCAGCCACCGACCGTCTGCACCCGGGAGGGCCGCTCCCCCGGCAGGCGTCGGACCGGCTCCCATTGGCGGGGCGGCCCGCGCGGCTCGCTGCGTTGCCCCGCTGGACCCGCTGGGCCATCGCCATCGGCGTGCTGTTGCTGACGGCCCTCACCGGGCAGGCCCTCTTTGAGTGGGTCTCACCCCAGGCGAATCTGATGCGCTCGCTCCTGTTCGGGTTCGGGCTGCAGCTGCTGATCGTCGCGGCCGTGGTCGCCTTCGACCTCTTCGTGCTGCGCCGCGGCTGGTGTCGGTCGCTCTGCCCGGCGGGTGCCCTCTACTCGCTGCTCGGCCGGTTCGCCCCGCTGCGGGTGGGCCACGACCGCTCCGCCTGCGACAGGTGCGGCGCCTGCGTGCAGGCCTGCCCCTGGGACGGGCGCGAGACGCTGCTGGAGACGGTGGCCGGCCGGGGCAGGGCGGAGGCCAACCCCTGGACCTGCGCCAACTGCGGCGACTGCATCGACGCCTGCCCCCAGGGCGCCCTCCGGTTCACCCCCGCCTGGCGGGTGGCGCCGGCCGAGCGGCCCGTGCTCCACCCGCAGTTCAGCCGGCGGCAGGCCATCGGGCTGATGGGAGGCGCCGTGGCGGTGGCCGGCCTGAGCGTCGCCCGCCCGATGCTGACCGCGCCCGAGGAGCGCCGGCTCCTCAGGCCCCCGGGCGCCTTGCCGGAGGCGGCCTTCGTGGGGCTCTGCCTCCGCTGCGGCCAGTGCGCCCAGGCCTGCCCCCGGGCGGCGATCCGCCTCGCCGGGCTCGCGGGCGGCCTCGGGATGGGAACGCCCTACATCGTGCCGCGCCGTGTCGCCTGCGACCTCTGCAAGGAGGACGGACCTGCCTGCGTGGCGGTCTGCCCCACCGGGGCTCTGACGCTGGAGCCGGGTGCGCCGGTGCGGATGGGCGTTGCCGAGGTCGACACCGAGCGCTGCATCGCCCACATGGGCGCCGTCTGCCGCACCTGCTTCGTCGCCTGCCCGCTGCAGGGCACCGCGCTCATCCTCGAGGGCGCCCACCGCCCCGCGGTGGATCCGGCGGTCTGCACCGGATGCGGGCTGTGCGAGGAGCACTGCATCGTGGAGCCGGCGGCGATCGCGATCAGGCCGGTCAACGAGCACGCATGAGACCCTGCGCACGTGCTGCCTACGGCTGCGGAGACGTGACACTTCAGGTGTCAACGGTCTCGTGGTCAGCCTCCCGTGGAAGCGCTGGCACTGCGCGGCAGGGTGGTTCAGACGTGAAGTAGCAAGAATCCGCACGGGGATTCGGCCATGGGCTGCCGAAAAGTGACACTTCAGGTGTCAACGATCCCGTGATCAGCTTCCTGAGGAAGCGCTGGCACTGTGGCGCAGGGTGGTTCAGACGTGAAGTAGCAAGAATCCTCACGGGGATTCGGCCATGGGCTGCGGAAAAGTGACACTTCAGGTGTCAACGATCCCGTGATCAGCTTCCCGAGGAAGCCCTGGCACTGCGCCGCAGGGTGGTTTAGACGTGAAGTAGCAAGAATCCGCACCGGCATGCAGCCATGGGCTGCGGAAAAGTGACACTTCAGGTGTCAACGATCCCGTGATCAGCTTCCCGAGGAAGCCCTGGCACTGCGCCGCAGGGTGGTTCAGACGTGAAGTAGCAAGAATCCGCACGGGGATTCGGCCATGGGCTGCGGAAAAGTGACACTTCAGGTGTCAACGATCCCGTCGTCAGCCTTCCGAGGAAGCGCTGGCACTGTGGCGCAGGGTGGTTCAGACGTGAAGTAGCAAGAATCCGCACGGGGATTCGGCCATGGGCTGCGGAAAAGTGACACTTCAGGTGTCAACGGTCTCGTGGTCAGGCTTCCGAGGAAGCGCTGGCACCGCGCCGCAGGGTGGTTCAGACGTGAAGTAGCAAGAATCCGCACGGAGATTCGGCCATGGGCTGCGGAAAAGTGACACTTCAGGTGTCAACGATCCCATCGTCAGCCCCCGCGAGAAGGCGATGGGAGTGCTGCGCAGGGTAGTTCGGGGGCTTCCCCAGGGGCATCGTGACCTTGGCCTGGAGATCCTGCATACAGTCTGAGGCAGCGCACGCGCGCTGCCTGTTCCTCATCGTCGGCCGCCGGAGTCTCAAGGATTTCCAGATGCGGACGGCGAACTCGGTGCGCGGATTGCTTTCGGGAGGTGGCGATCGATGGCGAACCCGACCGGCGAACTGGCCCGGCTGGCCGAGAGCTTCTCGGGCACAATCGGCGTCTGGGCCCGGTCCGTGCAGACCGGCGAGGTTATCCAGTCCGGAGCGGCGGAGGAGGCCTTCCCCAGCGCCTCGACCATCAAGCTGGCGATCTTCTACGAGATGATGCGCCAGGCCGGTGAGGGGCGGCTGGACCTGAAGGAGATGCGTGCGCTCAGGGACGAGGAGAAGGTGCCCGGCTGCGGGGTGCTGCGCGACCTCACGCCTGGGATCCAGCTCCCCCTGCGCGACCTGGCTACGCTGATGATGACCATCAGCGACAACACCGCGTCGAACATGTGCATCGACGCGGTGGGCATCGAGTCCGTCAACCGTGCGATGGACGACCTGGGCCTTCCCGGGCTCCGGCTGCGGTTCAAGTTCTTCCGGGCCCTGCCCGGGCACCCTGTGAACTCGGCGGTGCCGGCGCAGCTGGGCCGGCTGATGGACATGATCGTGCGGCACGAGGTGCTCACCCCGGCCTCCTGCGACGCCATGCTGGCCGTGATGAAGCGGGTGCAGTGCCCCTTCGCCGCCCGCTACCTCCCCGGCGGCGCGCAGTACGACCGGTCGCCCGACGGCCCCGTCATCGCCGCCAAGTTCGGCATGATCACGGGCTGCCGCCACGAGGTCGGCGCCGTCTGGAAAGGGGACCGGGGCTTCGTCTACGCCGTGATGACGAAGGCCTGCAAGGACGAGCGGCCCGTGGAGGACAACGAGGGGCTGCTGGCGGTGGGCCGGGCCGTCAGGATCCTCTGGGACCACTTCATGGCGTAGTGCCGGTGATCGGCGACCAGTTTGGGGCCTGGGACCGCACATGACGCCAAGGGGGCCGCGGCTGCCCCTGAGGATGTGGGGCGGCGGGCGGGCCGCACGAGCCCGGACACGCCCACTCGCGCCCGCTGAACCTCAGCGGCGTGCGCGCTGCTCAGCCTTGACCGAGACCAAGCGAACATGGACTCCGTAAAATATAGGGAGAATCTCCCCGCAGTTTTCACCGAATGCAGGGAAATTCTCCCTATATCGCGCCGCTCGCGGGGGCCTTCGGAGCCTCGAGCCAGCTGGTCGGGCCCATGGGAAAGCGTTTTCGACAGGATACAGCAGCATTCGACCTAGTGTTGGCCGCGATCACGTTGACATAACCGGAATATGGGGAAGATCTCCCTGCATCTCGTGAAAAATACGGGGAAAATCTCCCAGTATACCTCGGCCAACAAGGCGCCAGCCAGTCCGGGCGCGTCCGTGAGTGGTCACCGGCGTCTGGCCAACAGCCGAAGGGGGGCCGTCGATGCGGCCCCCCTCCCCCATTTCCATGTCCCGGCGCGCCCAGCTCCACCGTACTGTTCGCCCCGTTTCACCGTACTGTTCGCCCCGTTTCACCGTGCTGTTCGCCCGGCTCCACTGCGCCTAGGCCTTGTTACGCGGCCGCGGCTCGAGCACCACGTCCACGATGCCGTACTCCTTGGCCTCCTGCGCCGACATCCAGTGGTCGCGCTCCGAGTCCGCCTTCACCTTCTCCAGCGGCTGGCCGGAGTGCCTGGCGATGATCTCGGCCAGCTTCTCCTTGGTGTGCAGCAGCTCCTTGGCGGTGATCTCGATGTCGGTCACCTGGCCGCCGATGCCGCCCCTCACCCACGGCTGGTGGATGAGCACCCGGGCATGGGGCAGGGCGTAGCGGGTTCCGGTGCCGCCGGCCAGCAGGACGGCGCCCATCGAGGCTGCCATGCCGATCGCGTAGGTGTTCACCTTCGGCTTGATGTGCTGCATGGTGTCGTAGATGGCCAGCCCGGCGCTGGTGACGCCCCCGGGGGAGTTGATGTACATGTTGATCTCCTTGTCGGGGTCGTCGCTCTCGAGGAAGAGCAGCTGCGCCGTGACCGCGTTGGCCACCTGATCGTCGATGCCGGTGCCCAGGAAGACGATCCGGTCCTTGAGCAGGCGGGAATAGATGTCGTACGAACGCTCGCCCCTGCTCGTCTGCTCGATCACAATCGGAATCAGTGGACTCATGTGAAACGCTCCTTTGATCAGGGGCCCGGGCCCCTGGCTATTCCTTTTTTAGGACGATTCAGGGCCCGCCGCGGGTTCTGCCTCGGCCCGCTCCGGGCCGGCCGTGACGATGGTAAGCCGCTCGGGCACCAGGTGGCGCTCCGCCACCGCCCGCAGCTCCTCCCCCGTGAGGGCGGCCACGGCGCGGGGGTAGCGCTCCAGCCAGTCCAGGCCGAGGTTGAAGCGCTCGATCTCGGCCAGCCGGGCCGCGATCCGCTCAGGCGCCTCATGCTGTACGGCAGGGTAGCCGGCCAGGAAGTCCTGCAGCGCCTCCAGCTCACCGGAGGGGACCGGCTCGGCGGCCAGGCGGCGCAGCTCGGACAGCACCGCCTCCACGGCGAAGTCCAGCCGGGCGGGGTTGACGCCGAGGTGGGCCGTCCAGGCTCCGGGGCCGCTGGTGCCGCCGAACAGCGCGTACTGGTAGTAGGAGAGGCCGTAGCGCTCCCGCACGTCCCGGAACAGGCGGCTGCTCGCGGGCGTGCCGTTGCCGCCGAACAGGGTCGCCAGTACCTCCAGCGCCAGGTAGTCGGGGTGGCTGCGGTCCACCAGCGGCCAGCCCAGGGCGATGTCGGTCTGCGTCTTCCCCGCCAGCGTCACGTGGCTGCGGCCGCCGCGGGGCGCCGGCGCCGCCGGGATGGCGGGCCGCTCCGAGCCGCCGCTCCAACCGTCCAGCACCGCCTCCAGGGCCGCCGTGGCCCGGTCGGGGTCGATGTCGCCCACCACGGAGATCACGGCTCCCCGCGGGCCGTAGCGGGCCCGGTGGAACGCGGCCAGGTCGTCGGCCGCCAGCGCCCGCAGCGACGCCTCGGTGCCGCTGACGGCGTGCCGGTAGGGATGCCCCTCGGGGTAGATCCGCTCCATCAGCCGCCGGGCGGCCACGGCGCGCGTGTCGTCCTCCGCCCGCCGGACGGCGACCAGCATCTGTGTGCGCACCCGCTCGAACTCGTCGGCGGGGAAGGTGGGCCGCCGGACCACCTCGGCCAGGAGCGAGAGGCCCCGGTCCAGGTCCTCCGGCAGGCATTTCAGCGAGGCCACGGCGGTCTCGCGGCCCACGTCCACCCGGATCGACATCCCCAGGGCGTCGGTGCTCAGGGCCAGTTCCGCCGCTGTGAAGGACTCGCTGCCCCGGGTGAGCAGCGCCGCGACCATCTGCGCCAGGCCGGCCTGCGCCGCCGTCTCCCACACGGCGCCCGCCTCCATCTGCACCCGCACGAAGACGCTGGGCACGGAGGCGGCCGGGAAGAGCAGGAGCGTGGCGCCGCAGGAGAGCGTCCGCCGCACCACCCGGTCGGGGGATAGGATCGGCTGGGCCTGCCCCGCCGCCGGCCGGTCCACGGACCAGTCGGCGGGCTTCTGGTAGTCGGGCGTGGTCCCGGCCGCGCCGCTGCCGGAGGTGCCGGCCGCACCTGCGGCGGGTGCACCGGCATCCGCTGCGGCGGCGCCGGGCGCCCCCGGCGCCGCAGACCCGGTGCCGGTCGCCCCGCTGCCGGACGCTCCTGGCGTCCCCGCCCCACCGACAACGGCAGGAGCCGCCTCCTGCGGGATGAACCAGGCGACGGTGCGGCGGCGGGGCTCCAGGTAGGTCCGGGCCACCCGCTGCACGTCGGCCGGGGTGACCGCCTCCAGCTCCTCCAGCGCCCGGTCGAACCGCGCCACGCTCTGGGTCAGGGCGGTGCTGCCCAGCATCACCGCCTGGCTCAGCGCGGACTCCATCGAGTACAGGTAGCCGGCCCGCACCTGCTTCTGCGCCCGTGCGAACTCCTGCTCGCCGGCCTGCTCATCCCGCAGGGCCTCGACCTCGGCGAAGAGCGCCGCCTCCAGGTCCTCCGGCGAGACGCCCGGCGCGGGCGTGGCCGACAGGGTGAAGAGGCCGGTGTACTGCAGCGCCCGCGGATAGGCGCTCGCCGCCACGGCGAGGCCAGGCTCCACGAGCTTGCGGTACAGCCGGCTGGAGCGGCCCATCGTGCCGCCCGCCCCCCCGAACGAGGGGGCGCCGGAAAGCAGTGCGCTCAGCAGCATGAGGGCGGGCTGGTCGGGGTGGTCCGCCGCGGGGATCTTGTAGCCGGTCAGGAGCATGGGGTGCGGGCCCGGGCGGCGCACGGTCACGCGCCGCTCCTCGGTCTGCTCCGGCTCGCCGGCATCCGGCGGCAGCACCGGGGCGCCGGCGGGAATCGCGCCGAAGTGCCGCTCAGCGAGCGCGAAGGCCTGCTCCGGCGCCACGTCGCCCACGATCACGACCGTCGCGTTGTTGGGGTGGTAGTAGCGGCGGTAGTGCGCAGTCAGCGCCTCGGCGGTGGTCGCCCGGATGTCGGCCTTGCTGCCGATGATCGGGTGCCCGTAGGGGGAGACCTGGTAGGCTGCCGCCATGAACGCCTCCTGCAGCCAGACCGACGGGTGGTTCTCGCTGCCCTCCCGCTCGCTGACGATGATGCCCCGCTCGCGCACGGTGAGGTCGGGGTCGAAGGTCATGCCCGTCATCCGGTCGGCCTCCACCTCGAGCGCCCAGGCCAGGTGCTGTGCGGGCAGGACCTCGTAGTAGGCCGTGTAGTCGTAGGACGTGAAGGCGTTCCACATGCCGCCGCGCCGCTTCACCCCCTCCTCCAGCACCCCGTAGGGGAAGCGGGGCGTGCCCTTGAACATCATGTGCTCCAGGAAGTGGGAGATCCCCGTCCGTCCCGGCGCCTCGTCGCGGCTGCCGACCCCGTACCAGACCATGGCGGTGACCACGGGCGCATGCCGCAGTTCGCGCACGAGCACGCGCAGCCCGTTGGCCAGGTGCGCGACCCGGGTGGGGGCAATGTGATAACCCATCGACACCCTCCTTCTACTCGCCGCGGGCGCGAGCGCGTCGGGCCGCCCACCAGGCCACCGCGAGCACAGCGGCCAGGAAGAACAGCAGCCCAAATCCCGACGCCACGGCGGAGCCCAAGTGCGGGCTGCCGGCCGTCTGCCGCAGGAACTGGACGACCGCAACTGCGAACAGACCCACGACCAACAGTCCAATCAGCTGGCGAAACCGGTTCTTCAGCACGGGCGTGCGCCCCCTCATGGCTATTTTTCCCTTGTCGGCCGCCCGAATCCTTTCCCGGGCGGCGCGTGTTACGTCCTGAACCGCAGCGTTAGGACGCCGCGCGACGCCCTGCAGATACTTGGAGCCCCCTCCGCGGGGGCCGTAGCCACATTGGCCCCCCACATTGTGATAAACGGTTTCAGACAATGCTGTGTTCAGATCGCCCCGACTTAACCCTTGTTGACCGCAAATTACAAGGCATAAGCGCGATCGTGTAGGATTCCGTTGACAGCCGATCACGGTCTGACTAGGATAATGGTGTAACCGGTTACATCTCATTTCATCAACGCCGGCATGCGCCGGAGGCGCGCCACCGCGCGCCGGGGCGCTGTCGGTCCGCTTGCCCTGATCACAAGTTGAGGAGACAGACCGCATGCGCTTTCATGCTGGCCTGGTTGGCAACGGCCACACCGCAGCACTGGTCGAACCAGATCTCTCCATTTCCTGGCTCTGCATTCCCCGCTTCGACAGCCAGCCGCTCTTCGCCGCCGCCCTGGATCCCCGCCGCGGGGGCAGCCTGGGCATCCAGCTGGAGGTGGACGGCCGGCCGGTGGCCCTGACCCCGGCGGGCCAGCACTACCTCGGACACTCGGCGGTGCTGCAGACGGAGCTGGCTGGCGACGGGGTGCGCCTGGTGGTCACCGACTTCATGCCGTGGGGCAAGCACGGCATGGTCCGCCGGATCGCGCTGGACGCCTCCGGCCGCCGGGCAGCCATCCGCGTGGTGGGCGACCCGGTGCAGTCTGCGCACCTGCCCGTGACCCGGGAGGAGGGGCTGTTCCGCACGCCGGACGGCTGCCTGCTGATCCGGGGCGAGGACCTCGAGGAGGCGTCGGGCGAGGCCCGGGTCTACCTGGCCTGGGGCAGGTCGGCCGAGGAAGCCGAGGCCGCGCTGGGCGACCTGCGCGCCGCCTCGGTCGAAGCCGAGCTGGCCGCATGGCAGGAGTGGCTGAGGCCGGCCCGCAGCCCGGAAGGCGTGCCGGCCGCCTGGGCAGAGGCCTACTGGCGCAGCCTCGTGGTGCTCCGCCTGATGACCTACGAGCCCACCGGCGCGATCATCGCGGCGCCCACCGCGTCGTTCCCGGCGATCCCGGGCGGCGATCACCAGTGGGACTACCGCTACCTCTGGCTGCGTGACGGTTACTACACCGCCATGACGTTGGACGCCGCCGGCCTGCACCGTGAGGCCCGCCGCTTCTACGACTTCTGCTTCAGCCTCCAGGGCCCCGACGGGCACTGGCAGCAGCCCCTCTACACGGTGGACGGCCAGGATCCGAAGGAGCGGCTCATCGACGACCTGGCGGGTCCGGGCGGAGAGGTGCCGGTCCGGCTGGGCAACGCCGCCTCGGGCCAGCTGCAGCTGGACAACGAAGGAAACGTCCTGCACGGGCTCTGGTTCCACTACAAGTGCACCGGGGACCGGGAGGCGCTGGTCCGGCACTGGGACGGCGTCCGCCGTGCCGCCGAGTGGATCCTGGCCAACTGGGAACGGCAGGAGTCGGGCATCTGGGAGGCCCGCGAGTACGTCGGCCACTGGGTGCACGGCAAGGTCATGTGCCGCGCGGCGCTCGCGGCGGCGGCCCGCATCGCACGTGCGCTGGGCCGCGACGCCGAGGCGGAGCGCTGGACCGAGGGCGCCCGCCGGATCGCAGCCGTCACCATCGAGCGGGGCTGGGACCCCGACCGGCAGTCGTACGTGCGCCACTGGGGCGCCACCCCCGAGGCGTTCGCCCCGATGGACATCTCGGTCCTGGCGCTGGTCTTCTACGGGCTCCTGCCCGCCGACGACCCCCGCATCCGGTCCACCGTGGAGCGGATGTACCGGCCTGCAGACGACGGCGGCCTGCTGCTCTACGGCGGCGTCTGCCGGTGGGAGCAGGCGGCGGTTCCCTTCTACCTGCCCACGCTCTGGCTGGCCCGCTACCACCTGATGGCCGGCGAGGTCGACCGCTGCGACCAGTGGCTGAACGCCTGCCTCAGGGCAGCCACCAGCCTGGGTCTGATGGCGGAGCACTTCGACGGGCGGAACGGCAGCCAGTGGGGCAACTTCCCGCAGGCCTTCAGCCACGAGGAAATCGCCCGCCTGGTCCTCGAACGGGCGCAAGGCTGGTCCTTCTTCGACTGGGAGTTTGAGAACTGAGGTGGTGCCCGTGCCTGGCCCGACGATCCGCGACGTGGCCAACCTGGCCGGGGTCTCCGTGGCCACCGTGTCGCGCGTGATCTCCGGCTCGGCGCCCGTCTCCCCCGCCACCCGAGAGCGGGTGGAGGAGGCGATGGCGCAGCTGGGCTGGCGGCCCAACATGGCGGCCCGCAGCCTCGTGCACGGCCGCACGGGCCTCTACGGCGTGATCGTACCTGACGTGGCCAACCCGTTCTTCGGCGAGCTGGCCACCGGGATGACCCGCGAGGCCGCCCGCCTGGGCATCCAGATCGTGATGCTGCACACCGACTTCTCCGAGGAGCAGGACCTCGCGGCGCTCGACCTGTGCCGCGAGCACCGCCTGGACGCGGTGATCTACACCTCGGGAACCCTGGGCGACGCGCACCGGGATGCCTTCCGCAAGCTGGGGCGGCCCGTCGTCCTGGCGGCGACCTTCGACCCGGACGGCGAGTGGCCGGGCATCCTGGTCGACTCCGAGATCGGCGCCCGCATGGGCGCCCGGCACCTGCTCTCGCTGGGCCACCGCAAGATCGCCCTGCTGGGCGGCCCGGAGACGGACCAGGTAGCCGCAGGCCCGCGCTGGCGCGGCTGGCGCGCCGAGCTCGCGGAGGCGGGCTGCCTGCCGCCTGCCGAGTGGCAGCTGGAGGTCCGGTGGAAGCAGCAGCACGGGTATCAGGCGGCCATCTCGCTGCTGCGGCAGCCCGAGGCCCCTACGGCGATCCTGTGCTGCTCGGACATGATCGCGCTCGGGGTGCTGGCTGCGGCAGCCGACCTGGGCATCTCGGTGCCCCACGAACTCTCGGTCGTCGGCTTCGACGGGCAGGCCATCGCCGGATTCTGGCGGCCGCCGCTCACCACCATCGGACAGCCGATCGGCCTGATCGGCCGTGAGGCTCTCCACCTGGCCACCCGGCTGGTGGCGGGCGAGGAGCCCCCCACCACCCGCTGGCTCACGCCGGAGTTGATCGTCCGCGGTTCCACCGCGACACCGCGCCGTTAGCAGGTTTCAGGTACAGGCCGGGGCCGGCACGCGAGGGAGGTGAACGGGAGCGCAGTGCGCCCCGATCCTGGCCCTGCATTTAGTCGGATCCCATTCACATGAGGAGGGCGGATTTGATGCGACGCAAGCACTGGCTCGTCTCGGTCCTGCTGATCGCTTCCATGCTCCTCGCCGCTTGCGGCAGCAAGGGCGGATCCCAGACCCAGACCCCCGATGCCGGAACCGGCTCCCAGACCCAGACGCCTTCGACCTCGCAGCCCCAGCAGACGGGTTCGGAGAAGAAGACGGTCACCATCCTGGGCGCCGTCGTCGGCACTGAGGAGACCATGTTCAACGAGGTCATCGCCGACTTCGAGGCCGCCAACCCCGACATCGACGTGGTCTACACCGGCGCCAACGACTTCGCCACGCTGATCGAGGTCAAGGCGCAGGGCGGCGACCCCCCCGACATCGCCATGTTCCCGCAGCCGGGCGGCGCCCAGCGCATGGCCGAGCTGGGCTACCTGGTCCCCCTGTGGCCTGAGATCCTCGCCAACGTCGACCAGAACTACGAGCCGATGTGGAAGGAGCTCGGCACCTTTGGCGGCACCCCGTACGGCATCTTCCACCGCGTGAACGCCAAGGGCTGGATCTGGTACAACAAGCCCGCGTTCGAGGCGGCCGGCTACGAGGTTCCCAAGACCTGGGACGAGCTGATGGCCCTGGTGGAGAAGATGCGGGGCACCGGCATCGCCCCGTTCTGCGACGGCATCGCGGCGGGCGACGCCACGGGCTGGAAGGGCACCGACTGGATCGAGTCCATCATGCTGCGCACCACCTCCACCGAGAACTACGACCGCTGGGTGGCCGGCGAGCTGAAGTTCAACTCGCCCGAGGTCAAGCGGGCCTTCGAGCTCCTGGGCGACATCTGGATGACCCCGGGCAACGTTTACGGCGGCCAGGATTCCATCGCCCTGACCGACGTGGCCGAGGCGGCCAAGGGCCTGTTCACCAACCCGGCGCAGTGCTGGCTGCACTTCCAGGGCAGCTTCGTGACGAGCTTCTTCCAGGAGGACGTCCAGGCGAACCTCGATGAGAACGTCGGCGTGTTCATCATGCCGCCCATCGACCCCGCCGTTGAGCCCGGCCTCGCCGTCGGCGGCGACATCTTCGTCGTCTTCAAGGGCCACGACCGGCCGGAGGTCAAGAAGTTCATGGAGTGGCTGACCACCGTCGACGCCACCAAGAAGTGGGCCGCGATGGGCAGCTCCCTGTTCCCGCACAAGGGCCAGGATCTGAACGTCTACAAGACCGAGCTCGAGCGCACCATGGCCGAGACCATCATCAACGCCAAGGCCGGCCGCTTCGACGGCTCCGACGCCATGCCGGCCGAGCTCAACCGGGCGTTCTGGGTCGGCATCACCAACTGGGTGAGCGGCGCCTCCGATCTGGATACCGCTCTCCAGGAGATCGACGCCGCGCTTCAGTAACCAGCGGGATGCATGCGGAGATCGGGCGGGTGCACGCCGTGTACCCGCCCGACCCGCCCCGGGCCGTGCGATGCCACGCCTGCCCGCGCGTGGAGGAGGAGCATGATGCGACGCGCACCTGAGCCCCATTCCCGGTCCAGCCTGCTGGCGCGGCTGGACACCCCGCTCTGGCGGGGCGTTCTCATCGCCGCTGCCCTCGCGGTGTCGGGCGCCTTCCTGCTGGAGACCTTCTACTTCCTGCGTGACGCCACCCTGCCCCAGTGGCTGCTGGCGCTCCTGGCCATCGCATGGGGCGTCGGCGGCGTGATGCTGCTGTTCACCCTGGCGTCCTACCTGGTGGAGCAGTTTCCGGCCACGTGGAAGCGGCGCCTCATCCCGATCCTGTTCGTGGGCCCCGCGGTCGCGGTCGTCGTGGGGTATCTCGCCCTGCCGACCCTCCGCACGCTCATTGCCAGCTTCTACGACGCCAACGGCCAGCAGTTCGTCGGGCTGGCCAACTACGTGTACGCGTTCTCCAGCCGTGAGATGCTGATCTCGTTCCGCAACAACTTCTTCTTCTGGCTCACCTTCGGCACCAGCTTCAGCCTGATCCTCGGCCTGATCGTCGCCGTGATGGCCGACCGCACGCATCCGGTCTTCGAGAAGATCGTCAAGGCGATCATCTTCATGCCCATGGCGATCTCGATGGTCGGCGCCTCGGTGATCTGGAAGTTCGTCTACGAGTTCCGCCCGGCCGGCGCACCGCAGATCGGCCTGCTCAACGCGCTGGTGACGGCAATGGGGGGCGACCCGACGCCCTGGCTGCTCAGGCAGCCCTGGAACAACCTGTTCCTGGTGTTCATCTTCGTGTGGCTGCAGACCGGCTTCGCCATGGTGGTCTTCTCGGCGGCGATCAAGAACGTTCCGGCCGACATCCTGGAGGCCGGGCGCATCGACGGGGCCAACGAGGTGCAGGTCTTCTTCCACATCACCCTGCCGACCATCAAGGGCACGGTGCTCACCGTCGGCACCACCATCGTCCTCGGCACGCTGAAGATCTTCGACGTGGTCCAGTCCATGACCGGCGGTAACTACGGCACGCAGGTCATCGCCAACGTGCAGTACACCCAGATGTTCCGGCAGTTCAACTTCGGCCGCGCGTCGGCTGTGGCCATCGTACTGCTCCTGGTGGTCCTGCCGATCATGCTCTACAACCTGCGCGACTTCAGCAAACGGACGGAGGCGTTCTGATGAGCAGCGCTGCGCCGACGAGGTCCCTCAGCCGAACGGGACAGAAAAGCCATGTGAAGCCGGGCGTCATCGTGGTCTACGCCATCCTGATCTTCCTGACGTTCATCTGGATCACGCCGACCATCGGCCTGCTCATCAGCTCGGTCCGGCCGGCCGACGCGGTGAGCACGTCGGGCTGGTGGACGGTCCTCACCAACCCCGGCGAGGCGGAGTTCACGCTGGACAACTACCGCATTGCGCTCGGCATCGAGACCGGCGGCCGGAAGTACGCGAACGTCAACCTGCTCTCCGCCCTGGTGAACACCATCGCCGTCGCGGTTCCCTCGACGATCATCCCGATCCTGATCGCGGCGGCCGCCGCCTACGGCTTCGCCTGGATCCGCTTCCCCGGCCGGAGGTGGCTGTTCATCCTGATCGTCGGGCTGATGAGCGTACCGCTTCAGGTCTCGCTGATCCCGGTCCTGCGCGACTACATCAAGGTGGGCCTCAACGGCACCTACCTGGGCGTCTGGCTCGCCCACACCGGGTTCGGACTGCCGCTGGCGGTCTACCTGCTGTACAACTACGTCAGCACGATCCCCCGCGACATCTTCGAATCCGCCTTCATCGACGGGGCGACCCACTTCACCATCTTCACGCGGCTCATCCTGCCGCTCTCGACGCCTGCGCTGGCCTCCTTCGCCGTCTTCCAGTTCCTCTGGACGTGGAACGACCTGCTGGTGGCCCTGGTCTTCCTCAGCGCCGATGCCGGCACGCAGGTGTTGACCCAGCGGCTGCTGGGCCTGATGGGCTCCTTCGGACAGGACTGGCACCTGCTCACGGCCGGAGCATTCATCTCGATGATTCTCCCGCTTACGGTCTTCTTCTTGCTGCAGCGCTACTTCGTACGCGGCCTGACGGCGGGTTCTGTGAAACAGTGACGCGAAACGGGGAGGGGTTCGGACCCCTCCCCGAGTTGCGTTATCCGGGCCCTTTCTCACCCCCGGGGGGCACCGTCGCCCCTGACGACCAGGAGCTCCCGCCAGCGCCGCACCCGCTCGGCCAGCCGCTCCTGGCCGACCTTGGTGTACACCCGCTCGAGGTTGTTGAGCATGCGGTAGAGCATCAGCCGGGTGCTGCACGGGGCCAGCGCCTGGTTGACGGTGAACATCCCCCGCCGGTGCAGCAGTTGTTTCAGGGTCTCGTGCCGGTAGATCCGGCCCCGGTTGTAGCAGTCGATGTACGCGGGCTGGTCCGCCTGCTCGTAGAGCGCCAGGAAGTGATCGGGCATGGCGACGCCGTACACCGGCAGGCCCGCCCGCCGGCCGACGAGGATGTAGACGGCAGCCAGGGCGATGGGAATGCCCCGCCGCCGCTCCAGCACGCTGGGCAGGAGGTGGTGCTCCAGGGTCCAGGGGTCGCCGCCCCGGAAGCGCAGGTTCTCGAACAGCACGTCGCCCATCGCCTGGAGCCCGCCCACGAGCGGCACCTGCGCCCGCACGCTGGCGGCGACGGCGTCCAGGAACGAGGCCACCTTCCGCTCCCGCCCCTCGCTGCCACCCAGGGCGGCCAGCAGCAGGCAGCCCTGCTCCAGGTCCAGCGAATCGTCCTCCTGGCTGACGAAGCGCACCCAGCGCTCCTCGACGGCCGCGATGCGCAGCTCCTCCAGCAGGGAGCGCACCCGCCCACGCAGGCGGTGTTCCGGGGCGTCGAAGGCGGCCTCCAGGAAGGGCACGGCGGCTGGGCCCGCCGTGAGCAGCGCATCCCAGGCCGCGCGGGCGACGCCTTCGTGTTCGTCCCCAAGCAGGCTGACGAGTGCGCGGAGCTCAGCTTCGCTGCGCATGCGGCCTCAGCGCTCCTCCACCTCGAGGTTGTACTGCTCCAGAAACTGAATCACGGCACGCGTGACCTGCGTCGGGGTGGAGGCGCCCGAGGTGACGGCGACCTTCCGCTTCCCCTTCAGCCACGCCGGGTCGATCTCGTCCACGCTGTCCACCAGGTGAGCCTCCCGGGCGGCCAGCTCCCGGGCCACCTGAACCAGGCGGTTGGAGTTGTTGGAGCGGCGGTCGCCCACCACCAGCACCAGGTCCGCCTGCGGCGCCATCTGGGCCACGGCCTCCTGGCGCTGCTGGGTGGCCAGGCAGATCTCGTTGTAGACCTCCGTCTGCGGCCAGCGCTCCTTCACCTTTGCCATCAGCGCCTGCGTGTCCCACTGCGAGAGCGTCGTCTGGTTGGTGACGGCCAGCGGCTGGTCCGGGGCAAACGAGAGGGCGTCCAGGTCCTCCTCCCGCTCCACCAGGTGGACGTGATCCGGCGCCACCCCCACCGCCCCCTCCGGCTCAGGATGCCCCTTCTTGCCGATGTAGATGACCTCGTACCCCCGGCGCACCAGTTCAGCGATGAGTTCATGGGTTTTCGTCACGTCGGGGCAGGTGGCGTCCACCACGTGCAGCCCCTTCTCCCGCGCGCGGATCTTCACCGCGGGCGACACGCCGTGGGCGGTGAAGATGACGGTGCCCTCGTTCACCTGCTCCAGCAGGCTGAGCCGGTTCGGCCCGTCCAGGGTGATGACCCCGAGGGACTCCATCTCCTCCACCACGTGGTGGTTGTGCACGATCTGCCCCAACACGTAGATCGGCCGGGGAACGCTGGGGTCCCGGGCCACCCTGCGGACCAGCTGAATGGCGCCCACTACGCCGTGGCAATACCCCCGCGGCGTGATCTTGATCACTTCCATGCACGTATGCCCCCTACATACCTGGTGGGCGGTGCGCAAACCCGCCGTGGCTTGTCCGTCACGGCGGGCTTTCCTGCGCTTCTAGTGGTGTCCGTGGCCGTGCCCGTGGTCGTCGTGGCCGGCGCCGGCCGACTCCGTCTTACCGTTGATCGACAGGGCCAGGTAGACCACCGCCGAGGCGGCTGCCCATCCAATGATCCATACCCAGAAGTTCACCGGAGACCCTCCCATTCACCGGGGAATAGATGATCACACACACCTATTCTCCCCCACACGCACATCCCTTGGCAAGCCCCCGTCCCGTCGGGTGGCCGCACCCGGCCAGGCAGCCCGCCGGGACGCCTGCACGGGCGCCCTCGTCGCTCGGGGGGCCTCACTGGCTCAGGGGTCGCTCTCGTCGCGCAGCGAGCGCACCTCGAGCCCGCCGGTCAACAGGATGTGCAGGTGGTCACCGGTGACCGCCACGTCCACGGGGATCGCATCCAGCGGCTCTGCGTGACGCCAGGTGCCGGCGGCGTCGATCACCCAGACTCCGGCACTGCCGTCGTCGCCGACCACCACCGCTGCCAGGTCGTTGTCCAAAGCGGCCGTGGCCCGCAGAATCGTCCCGCCGGCGGCTTCCGCCAGCCACAGGGTCTCGCCGGTCTCAGCACGGACCAGGGCGGCCGTCTGCGGGTTCCACGCCAGCACGGCGCCGCTGCCTGTGCCCACGATCTCATCCGGGGCGAAGGGGAAGCTCCAGACATGGGCACCCGAACGGTCGTACACCTGCCGCCCGGCCGCCACCCGGCTCCCGCCCGCGAGGAAGGCGAGGGCGGAGCCGTCAGCCTCCACGTCCTGTTCCATCATCAGGGCGAGGCTGGACGAGTAGACCTGCAGTCGGGGTCGCGGCATACCCGTGAGCACCGCCAGGGATCCATCCTCGGCGAGGGCGATGGCCTCAGCCTGCAGCCCGTCGAGCACGTGCACCTGCACATCGCCCGCGTAGACCTTCACCCCGCTGGCGTCCGCCACGGCCACCCGGTCGGCGGCCACGGCCACCCGGGCAGGCGCCTTGTCCAGCTCGAGCGAACCGGCGGGCTGACCGTCCGCCCTGAAGCGGGACACGACGTTGCCGCTCACGACCGCAGGCTCCCCGGCCGGGCCGTCGGCGAGCGCCGTGGGCTCCGGCGCCACCGGCTCCTCGGCCAGGACGTTGCCGGCCTGGTCCACCACCTGCAGGGCCATGGAGTTGAGCACGGCGACCTTCCCGTCCTGCAGCGGGGTGAGGTCGACCATCGTCGGCTGGACGGACATGGTCATGACGGGGGGTGCACCTGCGGTCCCGCCGGTGTCGCCGCGCGCGGGGTCATCCGACCCGGACTTCGTCTTCAGCTCGTCAAGACTGAGAACCAGCTTCACCGGCTCCACCGGGGCCATGGTGGCGGTGAACGCGCCGGGCGCCTCGGGCGGCGCGGTCTCACCCGACTTGCTCTGCGCATCCGCTGTCTGCAGGTTGAGCTCTCCACCCGCCCCGGGCGCCGCCATGATCCGGAGTTCGCTCGATCCCGACCGGTCGGTGATGGCGGTGGAGGCCGCCTCCGGGGCGGACCCGCCGGAGAGGTCGCCCGGGCGGTCGGGGAGCAGGTTCACGGCGAGGATCAGCGCCGCGGCCGCGGCGGTGACCCAGTAGACGGGCCTCAGCGACTGCCGGCGGGGCGGGTCAGGAGTGGCCGCGGGCTCCTTCTCGGCCGCGATGCGCTCCAGCACAGCCTGGCGCATGGCGGGCGTGAAGGTCCAGCCCTCGAGCGACCGGTCCACACCGGCCTTGATCGCCTGGCGCAGTTCCCTGTCGAGGTCGCTCACCGGGCCACACCCCCTTTCTGCAGCATCTGTTTCAGCATGGCCCGTGCACGGAACAGGCGCGTTTTGATGGTGTTCTCGTTCTGCCCCGTCACCTCGGCAATCTCCACCGTGGTGAGATCGTGGTAGTAGTAGAGTATTACCACTTCCCGATACGGCTCGGAAAGCTGCATGACGTACGCCATCAGCCGATCCCGCTCGTCACTGAGAACGGCCGCCTCTTCGGGATCTGTACCCGTCGCGTCCGGCTCGACTTCCGTGCCAGCGGCGCGCGGATCGTCGGTGGGCAACAGCCGCCGCCACCAGGCGCTGCGCGCCTTGTCGCGGCAGAGGTTGACCGTGATGCGATACAGCCAGGTATAGGCCGAGCTCTCGCCACGGAACGAATCCCAGTTGCGGTAGGCCTTGATGAAGACCTCCTGGGCCACGTCCTCGGCGAGGTGCCGGTCTTTCAGGTAATAGTAGGCCAGGTGGAGTACCTTCGTGCCGTACTCCCGCATCAGGCGGTCTATGGCGGCCGACCGGTCCGCTGGCGGGGCTGCCCTATCGGTCTGCGACATTGAGGCGTCTCCCTTCGCGTGGGTCGTATCCCCTGTTTGACGAAGGTTTACGCCGTGCAGTTGCCGGGCACCTGCCGGAACCAGCCTTTCACCGTGACTGACGTGGGCATGGGGATGTCCCGTTTCACGTTCGACAATGGTTTCGATCACCGGCGCCGTTCTCGCACAACTTTCGCCCAGTTTCGGCACGGCGGCAGGCGGTCGCGGGTGGTGTCGAGAACGAAATAGGAAACAACCCTGGAGGAGGCTGGATGACCGGTGAACGAACTGTGGCGATCGTTAGGGCTGGAAGGCAAGCGGGCCATCATCATCCACCACGACGACCTGGGCCTCACCCATGCCCAGGAGCAGGCGTACGAACGGCTCGGCCTGCCCACCGGATCGGTGATGGTGCCGGGGCCGTGGGCGCCGCGCCCCCGGCAGGGCGACCTGGGCGTGCACGTCACCCTGACCAGCGAGTGGCCCGCTCCCCGGCTGCGGCCGCTCACCGGGGGCGCGTCGCTGCGCGACGCGGCGGGGTACCTACCCGCCACGCTGGAGGCCGCCTGGCGGCAGCTGGACCCCGGGGAGGCCGCTGCCGAGATGCGGGCACAACTGGAGGCGGCCCTTGCCCTGGGCATCGACGTGACGCACCTGGACACGCACATGGGCGCCGTCCTGCGCCCCGACCTCGCCGCGGCCTACCACAGCCTGGCCGTCGAGCACCGGCTCCCCGCGCTGCTGCCGGACGAGGCGAGCTACGAAATGCTGCCGGAGCCGTTCCGGCAGGACCTGGTCGCGCTCTGTGAGCGCTCCCCGCTGCCGCGGCTGCGCATCGTGGACGGCTACCACATTCCGCCGGCCGAGCGCAAGGCGTGGTACTGCGACACGCTGAGCCGCCTGGGCCCGGGCGTCTATCACCTCATCCACCACGCCGCCGTGCCCACCGACGAGGGGCGCGCCCTGGCCGACTGGGAGGGGCGCCAGGCCGACCTGGAGGCCCTGCAGGATCCCGACGTGCGGCGGGTGCTGGCTGAGTTTGTCCTGATCACCTACCGCGACGTGCGGGACGCCCTGAGGAGGGTCATGTGATGCCGGGCGAGGGCGGGCCGCTGTCCCCGGGGCCTTCCCGATCCGGCAGAACCGCGTGGCTGTACGGGCTGGGGATGCTCGGCATCTCGATTCCCGTGATGGCGTTCGAGAACCACATCGTCTTCCACTACGTGGACGGGCTCGGTCTGGCACTGGGGATGGCCGGGCTGGCCCGCACGATCAACTCCGTGTGGAACGCCCTGAACGATCCTCTCTTCGGCTACCTCTCGGATCGCACCAGAACCCGTTGGGGCCGCCGCCGTCCCTGGCTGATGGCCGGCCTGCCGCTGTTCCTGCTCACCTTCATCATGGGCTTCTGGGTTCCCGCCGCCTTCCAGGCCGGCGCCCGGCTCTTCGCCTGGTTCCTGGCGGCGCTGGTGCTGCAGGAGACCTTCGCCACCGTGATGTGGACCAACTTCTCCTCCCTGTATCCCGAGCTGTTCCGGGAGCACCGGGAGCGGTCCCGCGCCGCCGCCGTCAAGCACGGCTTCCAGCTGCTGGCCATGATCGTGGGGATCGCCCTCACGCCGATGGTCATGGGGCTCCTGGGACCGGCAGGGATGGCCCTCCTGTTTGCGGCGCTGGCCGCCGTCCTGGTGCCGGCGTCGGTGACCGGCTGCCCCGAGGACCCCGCGGCCAGCGAGGCGGAACCGCTGGGCCTGACCGAGGCCTTCCGGCAGACCCTCACCGACCGGGCATTCTGGATCTACGCCCTCTCGGCGACGATGACCCAGTTCACCTTCGGCCTCCTGGGCGCCGGCATGACCTTCTACGCCAAGTACACGCTCGGTCTCGACGCCGCCATGACCACCGTGCTCTTTGGGATGGTCTTCCTGACGGCCATCCCCACCGTCGCCCTCTGGTCCTGGTTCTGCCGAACCCGGGGCGGCAAGCGGGCGTGGGTGACCGCCCTGGCCACGCTGGTGGTCGCCTCGGCCCTGCTGGCGCTCGGGCGGGACCTGTGGACGGGACTGGCGGCCGGCGCCGTCTTCGGGGCGGGAATGAGCGGCGTGCTGGTGACGACCGAGGTGATCCTGGCCTGGGTGATCGACCAGGACGCCGAGCGCACCGGCAGGCGGCGGGAAGGCGTCTACTACGCGGTCAACGGCTTCGTCACCCGCATCTCCGGGGCGCTGCAGGGGCTGGCCTGGGGGCTCCTCCCCCTCCTGTTCGGCTACGTGAGCGGCGACCAGCCCGGGCCCATGCCGCACCACGCCTTCCGGTTCTTCATGAGCGCCTACCCGCTGGTCGCCTGCACTATCGCGCTGTTGATGGCCCGGCGCTTCCCCTCGCCGGTGCGAGGGTAGGCGGCGCTCCCGCCACCGCGTCGGCGGAGGGCCCTCATGGCGCACCCGCCGCCCGGCAGGAAGGCGACTGCCGGGCGGCCAATTGTTAGTGGAACGAACTATTGGAGGGGGAGATCGCTTGTCCACCCGCCGGAGACTCTCCGTTGAGGACCTGCTCGCCATCAAGCTGGCCGGAGACTGCCAGATTGCCCCTGACGGGAACCGCGTGGCGTACGTGCTCCAGGAGATCGACAAGGAGAAAAATGAGTACACCTCCGCGATCTGGCTGGCCCGGGAGGGCGCCGAGCCGGTGCGCTTCACGGGCGGCCGGAAGGACACGCAGCCCCGCTGGTCCCCCGACGGCCGTCACCTGGTCTTCGTCTCCAACCGCAGCGGGTCCAACCAGCTGTGGCTCCTGTCGCTGGACGGTGGCGAGGCCCGGCAGCTGACCCGCGTCAAGGGCGGCGTCTCCAACCCCGTCTGGAGCCCAGACGGGCGCACCATCGCCTTCACGGCTAACCTGACCTCAGCCGGCCTGCAGCCCGAAGGGAAGGATGAGGACGAGAAGGACCTCTACAAGAAGTTCACCAAGGACGTCAAGGTGATCACCCGCCTGCAGTACAAGATGGACGGCGTGGGCTTCTACACCGAGGAGCGCAAGCACATCTGCACCATCGGCGTGGACGGCGGCGAGCCGAAGCAGCTGACCTTCGGCGACTTCGACCACCTGGACGTCAGCTGGACCCCCGACGGCGCCGGGCTGCTCTTCGCCGCCAACCGGCGTGAGGACCGGGACTGGTACCCCGGCCACGTCGACATCTGGTACCTGCCGGTATCCGGCGGCGAGCCCGAGCGGCTCACTCCGGGCGACGGGACGCTGACCTGCTCCGGTCCGGTCGCCTCCCCGGACGGGCGGCTGATCGCGTTCCTGGCCCGCGACCCCGCCGAGTCCGGCTACTGCCCCACCGGCCTCTACGTGCTGGAGCGGGCCACGGGCGCCATCCGCCAGCTGGCAGGCGACCTCGACCGCCCCTTCGTCAACGAGGCCTCCTCCGACCTGGTCGCCCCCGCCGGGGGCCGGCTCACCTGGTCGCCGGATTCCCGCTGGATATACGGCATCGTGTCGGACGGCGGGCAGGTGCACCTGGTGCGGGTCGGGGCCGCCACGGGCGCGGTCGTGCCCGTGACCGGCGGCGACCGCGTGATCCAGGCCTTCTCCCTCACGCCGGACTGCCGCCGGGCGGCCCTGGCCTTCGCCACGCCGCAGTCGCCGGGGGACATCTACCTGGCCCGGCTGGACGAGCCGCATCCCGCACCGGTCGTGCCCAACGCCGGCACGGTGCTGCGCGGGGGCGGCGTCAGCGAGGTGCGGCTGACCGCGCACAACGATGCGCTGCTCCACCAGCTGGAGCTGACCGTGCCCGAGCGCTTCCAGGTGACGGCCGGCGAGGGCGAGCCCGCGGTGGACGCCTGGATTCTCCCGCCTGTGGGGATGGAGCCGGGAAAGAGGTATCCAACCGTGCTGGAGATCCACGGCGGGCCGATGGCGATGTACGGCGCCAACTTCTTCTTCGAGTTCCACTGGCTCGCGGCGCAGGGGTACGCCGTGGTCTACTCGAACCCCCGGGGCTCCCAGGGTTACGGCCACGACTTCTGCCGGGCGATCCGGGCTGACTGGGGGAACAAGGATTACGCTGACGTCATGGCCGCCATCGAGGGTGCCGTGGCGCGCTTCCCCTTCGTGGACGGCGACCGGCTCGGCGTGGCCGGGGGCTCCTACGGGGGTTTCATGGTCAACTGGATCGTCAGCCACACCGACCGCTTCAAGGCGGCGGTCACGATGCGCTCGGTGGTCAACCGCTGGTCTGCGATGGGCACGTCGGATGTGGGCTACGACCGCCTGCGCCAGTTCGGCACCGAGAACTGGTGGGAAGTCGAGAACCTGGGCCCCTACCTGAAGCAGTCGCCGCTCGTGCACGCCTCGCGCGTCAACACCCCGCTGCTCATCGAGCACCAGGAGAACGACATGCGCTGCCCCATCGACCAGGGCGAGCAGCTGTACGCGGCGCTGAAGTACCAGAGGAAGCCTGTGAAGTTCGTCCGGTACCCGGGCGAGTTCCACGGGATGAGCCGCACGGGCAAGCCCTGGCACCGGGTGCACCGGCTGCGGATGATCGCCGAGTGGTTTGAGGAGTACTTGAAGTAGGCGCAGTAACCCCCGACCGGACGGGCCGGCCGGGGGTTCCGCGTCATGCCGTGCTCAGTCCCGCGGCTCCGGTCCGTCCACGTCTGGATCCATCGCCGTCCGGGCCCCGGGCCGCGGCTCGACCGCGCCGTGCTTGACGAAGAACGTGGCCAGCGCCTTGGCCACCAGCGTGCCCCGCACGTCCTCGATCTCCGCCTCCGCGACCGCCGTGGTGCCCCCGAGGTGGAGCGTCCGGGCGCGGGCCAGCAAGTCGCCCCGGCCGGGGGCGATGAAGTTGACCTTCATCTCAATCGTGGCGACGGCATCGCCCGGCTTGAGCGCGCTGCGCAGGGCTGTGCCGATGGCCGCGTCGGCCAGGGTGCACAGCGCACCCCCGTGCACGATGCCCAGGTTGTTCAGCGTGTGCTCGCTGGCCGGCATGCGCACGACACTCCGGCCGTGGCCCGCCTCCACCACCTCTGCGCCGATGACCTCACGAAACGGAATGCGCCCCATGGCGGCGCCTCCCTTCTTCGATACATCGAATGTTTAGATCATGATACTTAACGGAGTGTCCGTGGGCAACCGTGGGCGCAAGCAGGCGTTGCCAACCCCGTCTCGAAGATGCCATGCACACTGAAGCCAGGGCACCCCTGCCCTGGCCCCTTAGCACTGCCTATCGGAGAATGGCATCCGGGCCGCCGCCCCCGCTTCCGACTACCTGGATCACGACCCGGTACGGCACGCACACCAGCATGTCGCCGGGGGCCGAGATCCACCCGGTGAGCACGCAGACCTGATCGGGGCAGTCGGACTCCCTCACCCGCACCGCGCCTCCGGACACTTCCACGACCAGGTGACCGCCGGCCGCATCGAGGGGATAGACAGCATCCTGACTCAGATCGATCGTGCGCCAGGTGCTGCCCGCCACCATCACCACCGCATGTGTGGGCTGGCCCGCGGCGGAGGTCGACCACGTGCGTCCGAAGGTCAGGAGCAGGGCCAGTGCCACGGCACCGGCCGCCGGCAGTAGATCGGCTGGGCGCAGGATCCGGGGGTCGCCGGTGGCCGCGCCGCCGAGTACCGCTCCACCGTCCGCGGGCGCGCCGGCGGCCCGGAGGCGGCGGAGGAGCACCGCCACCAGGACGCCGGTGAGGAGGCCCACCGGCGGGCCCAGGAGCAGGAGCGGCGGCAGCAGGAACATGACGCCGGGAGTCGCCGTGACGAGCGCCGCGGCCGCAATCTGCCCCACGTGGTGGGCAACGGCGCCGGCGGCACTGACGCCTGCGACGCCGAGCGGACGCACCCGGGAGAGCGCAGCCATCACGGCCCAGGCCATCAGCCCGCCGGCGCCGCCGACGAGGAATGCGGGACCAAAGAGGCCCCCGCTGAACGCCTGGACCAGGAAGAACCGCGCGGCCCAGACCGCGAAGCCCGCCCCCGGTCCCCCCAGGGCGAGGGCGGCGAGCGTGGCGGCGTTGGCCAGCCCCCAGCGGACACCCGGCAGGGGCGCCGGGGGCGGCAGCTGCCGCTCAAGAAGGGCAAGGGCCAGCCCCACGGCGGTCAGCAGGCCAAGCCGGGCCAGTTGACGGGTACTGTGCGAGTTCCGGGTACCTCGTGCCACAGGGTCACCCCCCCTCGCCCCTCTCCGGAATCACCCCGGCCAGTCGCCGGCCCTCACCTCGGCCAGATGGGCCATGCCCGGCGTCAGCCGCACCTCGCCCGTCTCGCTGACCAGTATTCCCTCCACCCCGTGTTCGACGAGAAAGCGGTACCCCTCCTCCATCCCGAGCACGAAGGCGGCGGTGGCGAAGGCGTCGGCCCACTCGCCGCGGGGAGCGATCACGGTCACGCTGGCCATCCCGGCGGCCGGGAATCCCGTGGCCGGGTCGAGGATGTGGTGGTAGCGCACGCCGTCCTCCTCGAAGAAGCGCTGGTAGTCGCCGGCCGTGTCGGCGAATCCGCCCGTGAGGGCCAGCGTGGCCAGGTACCCCCGGGGATCGCGGGGGTGCTGGACGGCGATCTGCCACGGACCGCCCTCGGGCCGCTCGCCGAGCAGGGCGATGCTCCCGCCCAGCTGGACCAGTGCGGCCCGGACGCCGGCTTCCGCCAGCTGCTCCCGCACGAGGCGGGCGGCGTAGCCCTTGGCCACCGCCCCGAAGTCCACCGTCATCCCCGGGCGGGCGAGGTAGAGCGTTCCGGCCGCCTCGTCCACCTGCAGATCCCGCCAGTTGACCAGCGCCTGGGCGGCGGCCCGCTCGGCATCGCTGGGGACGCGCCCGCCCTCGCCGAAGCCCCAGGCCGCCGACAGCGGCCCGACGGTGGGGTCGAAGGCGCCGCCGCTCTCCTCCGCCACCTGCAGGGCCAACTGCGCCAGGTGAATCGTCTCCGGTGCGACGTGTACCGGCGCCACGCCGGCAGCGGCGTTCACCCGGGCGACGTCGCTCTCCGCCCGGCCCGGGTGCCAGAGCGACTCCAGGCGTGCGACCAGATCCAGAGCCGCATCAGCCGCGGCGCCCGCCTCCCTCCGGGGGGCGTACACCACCACCCGGACGGGCGTGTCCATGAGCAGGGCCGTGCGCTCGACGCGCTGCGGGCGGGTCGACCACAGGGCAAGGAGAAGCGCCGTGGCCGCAAGCAGGGCCACCAGCGCCCAGGACCTGCGTTTCACGGCGCATCCCTCCGTTTTCCCGGCACTACACCGCCTGGACAACCGGCACGTTGTGCGTGAAGACGATGCACTTCGTCGGGCACTTCTCCACGCACGTCCCGCAGCCGTCGCAGCCGGCGGGGTCGATGCAGGCCACGTTGTTCACCAGCGAGATCGTCTTCTGCGGGCAGCTGCGCACGCAGAGGCCGCAGGCGATGCAGCCGGCGGAGCAGGCCTTGCGCACCTGCGGACCCTTGTCCAGGTTCCGGCAGGAGACCAGGGTGGGCTGCGAGGCAGGCACCAGGGCCATGATGTTCTTCGGGCACTCCTGCGTGCAGATGCCGCAGCTGGTGCACTTCTCCCGGTCCACGACGGGCAGGCCGGCCTCGTCGTCCATCGCCAGGGCGTCGAACGGGCAGGCCCGCACGCAGGTGCCCAGGCCGACGCAGCCGTAGGAGCAGGCCCTCGGACCCCCGCCGGGCATGATCGCCGCCGCCCGGCAGTCCGCAATGCCCAGGTACTCATAGGATCGCCGGGCCGCCTGATTCGTACCCACGCAGTGGACGGCGACCACCATCCGCTCGCCGGCCACCGCCTCGAGGCCCAGCACCTCGGCCACCGCTGCCGCCGTGGCGGGCCCGCCGGCCGTGCAGCTGTCCGGCTTCGCCTCGCCCTTCACCAGGGCGGCGGCAAGCCCGTCGCAGCCAGGGAAGCCGCAGGCGCCGCAGTTGGCGCCGGGGAGCCGCTCGCGCACGGCGGCCACCCGCTCGTCGGGCGGGACCGCGATCTTCACCGCCACGAAGGCCAGGCCGGCGCCCAGCACCAGGCCCGCGCCTCCGAGTACAAGCGCTGCTGTCATCATCGCTCCATCACCTCGCCTAGAAGAGGATCCCGCGGAACAGGCCCTGGAAGCCCATGAAGGCCAGCGCCATGAGGCCGGCGGCCACGAAGGCGATGGGCATTCCCCGCAGGGCCTCGGGGATGTGCGCGCCCTCCACCCGCTCCCGCACGCCGGCGAAGAGCAGGGTGGCCAGGGTCCAGCCGATGCCGGAGGCGAAGCCGTTCATCACGGAGGCCATGAAGCCGTAGCCCGAGGTGATGTTCAGCAGCGCCGCACCCAGCACCGCGCAGTTGGTGGTGAGCAGCGGCAGGTAGATGCCCAGGGCGGCGTAGAGCGGCGGGCTCACCCGCTGGATCACCATCTCGACGGACTGCACCAGCGCGGCGATGACCAGGATGAAGGCCACCGTCTGCAGGTAGCCCAGGCCCAGCGGCTCCAGCAGGAGGCGCTGCAGCGGCCAGGTGATGGCCGAGGCCAGGGTCATGACGAAGACCACCGCGGCGCCCATGCCGTAGACCGTCTCCAGTTTGCTCGACACCCCGAAGAAGGGACAGAGGCCCAGGAAGCGGGAGAAGATGTAGTTGTTGATCAGGATGCCGCCGACCAGGATGGCGAGGAACTCCATTACCCTGCCGCCCCCTCTCCGTCAACCGTGCAGCACTGCACGGGCTGCTGCGCCCGCTTCTTGGCCCGGTTCTGCAGCAGGGCCAGGCCGCCCATCATGAAGCCGATCACGAAGAAGGCGCCGGCGGGCAGCAGCATCACCACGACCTCCAGCGGCAGGCCGCCGCCCAGCAGCGCGATCCCGAACAGCTTCAGGTTGCCGGTGCCCAGCAGCTCACGCACGCCCCCGATGGCCATCAGCGCCACGGTGAAACCGGCGCCCACGCCCACGGCGTCGGCCACGGAGAGCAGCGGGCCGTTCTTGGAGGCGAAGGCCTCCGCCCGGCCGAGGATGACGCAGTTGACGACGATCAGCGGGATGAAGATGCCCAGGATCGCGTGCATGCCCGGCAGGTAGGCATGCATGACCATGTCGACGATGGTCGTGAAGGCGGCCACGATCACGATGTAGACCGGGATGCGCACCCGGTCCGGGATCACCTTGCGCAGCAGGCTGATCATGACCTCGGAGCAGGAGAGGACGAAGATGACGGCCAGGCCCATCCAGAAGCCGTTCTCCATCGCGGTGGTCACCGCCAGCGACGGGCAGAGGCCCAGCAGCAGGCGGAAGGGCGGCGCCTGGCGGACGCCGTCCGTCAGCACCCCCAGAAACGTTGCGTGCGAAGCTGACTCCTTCACGGCCTTCACCTCACGTTCTGCAGGTGGCGGGCGGCATCGAGGGCCGCGTTCACGCCGTCGAGCACCGCCTGAGAGGAGATCGTGGCGCCGGTGACCGCCTGGATCTCGTTGCCCGAGGGGGCCTGGTTCTTCACCAGCCCGATGGAGGGGCTGAGGCCCAGGAACTGGTCGAGGAAGGACCGCTCCGTCGCCTTGGAGCCGAGCCCCGGCGTCTCGCCGGAGGCGCTGAGGATCTTCATCTGGTGCAGCGTGCCGCCGGGCTCCACCCCGACGAGCATCACGATCGCGCCGCCGTAGCCGCTGGGTGCCGCCTTCACGACCACGCCTACGGGCTGCCCCGCGGCGTTCAGCCCGCGCCAGGCCGCCTGCACGGGGGTGCCTGCGCCGGCCAGTTCATCCGGCGGCACCTCCGCGAACCGCTCGGCGCCGGGCAGGACCTGGGCCAGGCCCTCCTGCAGCGCCCGCTCCTCCATCTCGGCGATGATCGGGGCGGTCACCCCGTTCACCCCGGCCAGCGCCACGCCGGCCACCGTGCAGACCACCAGCAGCGTCAACACCATCCGCAGTGCATCACGCACGTCCCTTCACCCCCCCGAAGGGCGCCGGGACCAGGAACCGGTCGATCAGCGGCGACACCACGTTCATCAGCAGGATGGCGAAGAGCACGCCCTCCGGGTAGCCGCCGTAGAGGCGGATCAGGGCGGTGATCAGGCCACAGCCCACGGCGAAGATCCAGCGGCCCCGGGCCGTGATCGGCGCCGTGACGTAGTCGGTGGCCATGAAGAAGGCACCCAGGATGGCGCCGCCGGCCAGCAGGTGGTAGAGCGGGTCGCCGGTGAAGAGCCCGCCGGTGCCGCCGAAGACCCAGGCGAACAGCGCCAGCGTGGCGAGGAAGCCGGCGGGGATCCGCCAGTCGATGATCTGCTTCACCAGCAGGTAGGCCGCCCCCAGCAGCAGCAGGACGGCCGAGGTCTCGCCCAGGGAGCCGCCCACCGTGCCCAGCAGCAGGTCGGTGTAGGACGGCAGGTCGCCGGCCAGCACCTCGCGGGCGAAGGGGTTGGGCAGCACCGCCAGCGGCGTGGCGGTGGTGACGGCGTCGAAGGGGCTGGTCCAGGTGGTCATCGCCGCCGGGAAGGCGGCCAGCAGGAAGGCCCGGGCCGCCAGGGCCGGGTTGACGAAGTTGTGCCCGAGGCCGCCGAAGGCGACCTTCACCACGGCGATGGCGAAGGCGGCGCCCAGCACGGGCAGCCAGAAGGGCGAGGCGGGCGGCAGGGTCAGGGCCAGGAGCAGCCCCGTCACCAGCGCCGAACCGTCCGCCAGGGTGGAGGGCTTGCCCATCAGCCGCGCGCAGCCCCACTCGGTGAGGGCGGCGGTGCCCATGCTGAGGGCGATCACGGCGGCGGCCCGCCAGCCGAAGAAGCAGACGGCGCCCAGGGCGGCAGGTGCCAGGGCGATGAGGACGTCCCGCATGATGCGGCCGGTGGAGACGCCGGCCCAGAGGTGCGGGCTTGAGGCGACCAGGAGTTCGCCGCTTTCGGTCTTGCTCATCCTATCCCCTCCCCTGCCGGGCGCGGCGCCCGAGTTCAAACTTGGCGAGCCGAATGGACTGCACGATCGGGCGGCGGGCCGGGCAGACGTAGCTGCAGCTGCCGCACTCCATGCACGCCCGCACGTGGAACCGCTCCGCAGCCGCCCAGTCGGAGTTGAGCGCGGCCGCGCAGAGCTGCGCCGGCAGGAGGCCCATCGGGCAGGCCGAGACGCAGCGCCCGCAGCGGATGCACGGGCCCGCGGGCGTCTCGTCCAGGTCCTCCGGACCCAGCAGGATCACCGAGCCCGTGGTCTTGGTGACCGGCACGTCCAGGTCCGCCTGGGCCATGCCCATCATGGGGCCGCCGGCGATGACCCGGGCCAGGGAGCCGGTCAGTCCGCCGGCGGAGCGGACCAGGTCCACGAAGGACGTGCCCAGGGGAACCCGCCAGTTGCCGGGGCTCTGCACCCGGCCGCTGACGGTGACGATGCGGTCGGTGAGCGGCCGGCCCTCCGCCAGGGCGGTGGCCGCAGCGGCGGCGGTGGCCACGTTCTGCACGACGACGCCCATGTCCAGCGGGATGGCACCCACCGGCACCGCCCGCCTCAGCAGCGCCCAGACCAGCATTTTCTCGGCGCCCTGCGGGTAGCGGACGGGCAGGACCTCCACCGCGATGGACGGGTCGCCGGCCACCAGCTGGGACAGCCTGGCAGCGGCGTCGGGCTTGTTGGCCTCGATGCCGATGATGCCACGCCGCGCCCCGGTGGCCCGCATGAAGAGCCGCAGGCCCAGCACGACCCGCTCCGGCTGCTCCAGCATCAGGCGGTGGTCCGAGGTGATGGACGGTTCGCACTCGGCGCCGTTCAGGATCACCACGTCCGGCTCCGACCCGGGCTTTGGGCTGAGCTTGACGGCGGCCGGGAATCCCGCGCCGCCCATGCCCACCAGGCCGGCCTGGCGGACGCGGTCGCGGATGAAGGCCGGATCCAGCAGCTCGGGGTCGAGGTCCCAGCCGAGCCCGGCCGGCAACCCCACCCAGGGGGTGTCCTCCGGCGCTGCCTCGATGACGACCGCCTGCTCCATGCGGCCGCTTGGGCTCAGTCTGGGCTCCACGGCCGCCACCTTGCCGCTGACGCTCGCGTGAACGGGCGCTGCGACCGGCGCGTCGGTATCGCCTACGGGCTGGCCCAGGGCCACCTCGTCGCCCTTCTTCACCAGCGGCTGACACGGCGCCCCGACGTGCTGCCGCAGGGGCAGCACGACCCGCTCAGGCCGCGGCAGCGGCTTCGTCGCACACTGTGCGGTCGTCTTGTGGGCGTCCGGGTGGACTCCCCCGCGAAAGCGGGCCCACAAACTCATGAGCGATGCCTCCCTCTTCTCAACTGCGTATCACTGCTGCGGACAGACTGCGTCGTACGGGCCGCCCACCAGGCGGACGCGGGCGCGCCGCGGCCGCTCCAGGAGGGCGACCGCGCCGTAGGCGACCGCCGCACCGGCCAGGCCAGCGCCCAGTGCCGGCAGCGGGGCGCCGTCGCATGCGGCGTTGCCCAGGAAGAGCCCGACCATAAATCCAGCCAGCGGAAGCAGGTACGCCAGGGCCACCGCCCGCGCAGGCGAGGGCAGGCTCGCGTCCACGACGACCGCCTGCCCCGGCGCCAGAGGGGTGGCTGAATGGACCAGCAGGTACCGGCCGCCGTCCGCCGAGCGTGCCGCACAGCTGTGCCCGCAGGCGGCACAGGGGCTGACGGCGATCCTCACCCGGGCGACTCCGCCCTTCCAACTCACCACGGTACCCCGCAGTTCCATGGCGACACCTCACTACCGCAGTTTCGTGAATTTCGGAACGAACTCTGACTCGTCTCCACGCCTTTATTGTCGGCCTTCGCGCCGATTCCGGTCAACGCGACCTCTCCCCCATCCTCGCGATGGATAGAAGGGCTGGGCAGATAGGCGTTCGGTACTATCGCGTGAATGCGGACTGCACCCCAGAGTGAGGCGGTCAGGTACCAATGCGAAAACCGCGATCCCTGATAGGAGGATCGCGGTTCAGATGATCAGCTGCAGCCCGGCCCAGAGGGCGGCGAGGGTCGCAAGGAGCACCGGCGGGGTGATCACCAGGGCGCTCCTGAGGTACGCGCCCCAGGTGATGGTCAGCCCCCGGCCCTGGAGGGTGTGCAGCCACATCAGCGTCGCCAGCGAGCCGATGGGCGTGAGCTTCGGGCCGATGTCGGCGCCGATGACCGTGGCCATCACCATCCCCTCGCCCAGCAGCCCCGTTGCGCCGGTGGCGGCCACCGCCAGCGTGCCGACCAGCACGCCGGGCAGGTTGTTCATCGCAGCGGAGAGCAGGGCCACCAGCACGCCCGTCCCGAGGATCGTGATCCCCAGCCCGTGGCCAGCCAGCCCCTGCAGCGCCCGGGCGGTGAGGTCGGTCAGCCCGGCCTTGCCCACGGCGAAGACGACCAGGTACATGCCGACGGCGAACGCGACCACGTGCCACGGCGCCTGCCGGATCGCCCGCCACGGCTCCACCACCCGGTTCCGGAACGACGCCATGAGCAGCAGGATGGCGCCGGCGGACATCACCAGCGAGGTGGGCACCTCGAACAGGGTGCGGTTCAGCAGGAAGGCCAGCACCATACCGGAGACGACGGCCATGCCCACCCGGAAGAGGAAGGGGTCACGGATCGCGGCGGCGGGCGAGGCCAGGCCGGAGACGTCCACCCGTCGCGGGATCTCCCGGCGGTAGTACCAGAGCAGCACGGCGGTGGTGACCAGGAGGCAGGCGAGGCTGGGCAGCAGCATCACCAGCGCAAACCGGGCGAAGGAGAGGTCGAAGAAGCGGGCGACGATCATGTTGGTCAGGTTGGAGACGGCCAGCGGGATCGACATGGCGTCGGCGATGAAGCCGCAGGCCATGGCGAAGGGGAGGAACGAACGCTGGCCGAAGCCGAGCGCCTCCGCCATCTCCAGGACGATCGGGGTGACGATCAGCACGGTCGCGTCGTTGGTGAAGAATGCCGATACGGCGGTGGCCAGCAGGATGACGGCCACGAACACGCCGCGCCCGCTGCCGCCGGCGTGCCGGGCCATGTGCAGGGCAGCCCAGCGGAAGAAACCGGCCTGCTCCAGCAGGGCCGAGATGATCATGATCGCCACCAGGGCCAGGGTGGCGTCCCAGACGATGCCGACGACGGACTGCACGTCGGCAAGGGTAATGGCGCCCGCCAGCAGGGCCAGCAGGGCGCCGAGCAGGGCAGAGATGCCGGTGTTCAGGTTCCGGGGCCGGCGGATGACGAGGTATAGCGTCCCCGCGAAGATCGCCGCGGGGGTGAGGATGGTCGCCATGGTGGTTCGTTTCGTCTCCGTTTCGGAAGGATGTCAGTCCGGTATCGGCTGGGTTGGGAGAGGCGCCGCCCGGCGCAGGAAACCACACGGCAGGAATTATATCACGTTTAACAGCTTCGCGACCGTCCGGTGCAGGGCGGCGCGGTAGGTAAAGAGGCCGCGGGGGGTGGCCAGCATCGCGTCGGCGATCGGGCCGCACAGGTCGGTAAGCGAGCCCCAGGCCACGGCGGAGATCTCCTTGGGGTCCCGGACGGTGGGCTCGCCGTCCGCCTCCGCCAGCAGCACGTGGGTGGTCCAGGGCTGCTCCCGCTCGCCGCAGGTAAAGGTGACGTGCACCCGCAGGAGGTAGCGGGTGATCCGGACCTTGAGCCCCGTCTCCTCCCAAGCCTCCCGGGCGGCCCCCGCCGCCAGCTCCTCGCCGGGCGCGACGCCCCCGCCGGGGGCGCGCCAGATGCCAGGCGGGTAGTTGTGCTTGCGGATGAGCGCGAGCTGCCCGGCCGGGTTGAAGATGAACAGGGTCACGTCGTGCAGGCGCCGCTGCCCGCGGGTGGAGGAGACGACCATCTCCATCTCCGCAGGTCCGATGGGGTATCGCCAGGTGAGGACGACCGGCCTGCCCAGCTCGGCCTCCGCCCGGGCCAGCACTTCACCAGTCACGTGGGCCAAGGCAGGTTCGCCACCTTCGTCGTCAGCTACACAAACAGCCCGGGGACCATGAGCAGCAGGAACAGAACCGCGAGGACCATGAGAACCCAGGAGGCGATGGTCCGCGGCTCGCCCGCGGGAAGGAGCAAGGTGAGGCCCGCCAGCCCCGCGGCCGGCCCGACGATCACGAACAGCCCGATGATGAAGTGGCCCAGGCTCATGCCGGGCTGGGTCATGAGCAGGAGGTCCGCAGCGGCGGCGCAGGCGATGGTGACCCACTCCCGCCAGGTGAAGCGGCGGTCGCGGGATGCGGCCCTCACCGGCGCCTGCACCGGCACCCGCGGCGACAGGGCTCTGATGATGTGCCAGAGCTCCTGCGCAACGGAAGGCGGCATCGGGTCGGTGACGGGCGCTTCCCGGATGACGTAGAGCGCGGCCTCGAGCGACTCCATCAGGTGGACCCCCTGTGGCAGCCGGTCCGTCCCCGCAAGGTCACGGGCCACCACGAGGCACGAGAAGTACCGGATGTTGGAGCCGAGGTTCTGGTTGAAGAACGCCAGGTTGCGCGCCAGGTCGTCGCGCCACTGGGGATTGTCCTCCACCGACTCCACCAGGTAGATGCCGCTGGGCCCCGCCACGAGGTGCTCAAGGTAGATCTCGCGCCCCTGGAAGAGCACCCGGATGCCGCTCTGCACGGCGTACTCAGGCGGCAGCGCGCCGCGCAGCTGGTCCGCCGTCACCCGCATGCGCGCGGTCTGGCGGGCGAACCGCTCCCACGCGGCGATGTCCTGCTGGCTGCGGGTGCGCTGCGCCCGGCTGTAGAGCGCCTGTTCCTGTGCCTGCCGTTCCTGGAGCCACTTCTCCACCATACCGCCCCCCCTGGAGGGTGCTGTGCTTGGTCAGATTAGCCTTCAACCATCCGCCCCGCGAATCCTGCCCCGGATGCACCGGTGGGTCACGGCTGGTCTGCCATCACTGCGGCCAGCTGGAACGATGCGCCTACTGTCAGCCAGACCAGCAGGATGAGGATCGCTAACCCCATGACACAGCCGGAGCACCCATCCCGGACGTCAGCGGGGCGAAAGCCGGCCCTGAATCCTGCGGACGCGTCAACGGCATCCTACGGACGGGAGGTGGATCGCATGCAAGACGACAAGGCGGTGGAGGAGCGCCGGCGGGCGGTCCGGGCGTCGCATCCGCTGGGCCCGGGCACGGCGGGCCGCACCACCAGCGGGGCGGCGTACCGGGGCATGGAGGTGGCGGCGGCCACGGGCGAGCCGTCGCCGGCCGACCCCGGCTTCCCGGTGACGGCCGTGGGGCTGCACCCGGGTCAGGGGCAGGACCCCGAAGGCACGACCGAGCGGTCGGGCGGTCGGACGGGGAGAAAGGCCCCGGGGGCCGGATAGGGCAGATTTTGCGGCAGACGGACGCAACAGCGAGGGCGGGCTGCACTCCGAGGAGCTGCGGCCCGCCCGACCTACAGGTCCGCCGGCCAGAACCCGGCCCGCAGCGCCGCGCCGTACCGGTCCGGGTCAAAGCAGAAGTCCCGCTCCCGGGCGGCGGCCACGGCCGCCTCCACGTCGTACGCGACCCGCCTGAGCTCAAACCGCGACCGGGCCGTGTCCAGCACGGCGTAGGCGGCCCGGCCGTCGCCGTCCAGCGAGAAGCCGACGGCCCCGGGGTTGGCGAGCCAGCGCCCCTCGAACCGGAAGGCGTAGGCCTGGTGCACGTGGCCGGAGATGATCCAGTCCGCCTGCTCACCCTGGAGCAGCGGCCGGATCTTGTCGGGGGCCATGGTCGGCACGATGCCGGTGAAGGCGTCCTGCGGGGAGGCGTGGACGAACCGCACCGTCACGCCGTCGGCCTCCACCCGGTGGTCGAAGGGGAGACCGGCCAGGTAGCCCAGGTCGGCGGACGAGAGGCGGGCCACCGGCCAGGCGAGGCCCGGCGGCACCGGATCGGGCAGCTGGAACCCCGCCGGCAGCGGGCTTGCGGGCGTGCGCCCGGCGGCCATGAGCAGCGCCAGGTCGGTGTTGCCGTGGATGCAGGGGATGCCTGTCTCCCGGATGCGGGCGACGCACTCGGCCGGCTGCGGTCCCTTGAAGGCCAGGTCGCCCAGGCAGACGACCTCGTCCGGCGACTCCGCGGCAATCTCGGCCAGGACGGCCTCCAGAGCGGCCAGGTTCCCGTGGACGTCGGAGATGATGGCGATGCGCACTGCGAGCACCTCGCTTTCAGACTTCTCCCCCATCCTAGACCCGGCGCCCGGCGCGGGCAAGCCCGAATTCGTGCGCGACAGCGGGAATTCTGCGCGATCAGGGCGAACAGGATGATGTCAGAATTGGATGCGGGGAGGGTGAACCTTACGACCAACGAACAACTGACCGCACGAGCCCAACGGGGAGAGGCATCAGCCAGAGAGGGCTACAAGTGGCTGGTCCTCATCGTGGCCGGCACCAGCGCCTTCATGTCCGCGCTGGACGGCAGCATCATCGCGACCATCATCCCCCAGATCCAGGCGCAGTACCAGGCGACCATGGGCGACGTGAGCTGGGTCTCCGCCGCCTACCTGGTGACCATCTCGTCGCTGCTGCTCTCCATCGGGCGGCTGGGGGACATGCTGGGCTACAAGTGGGTCTTCGGCTCCGGGTTCGTCATCTTCGGCCTCGGCTCGCTCCTCTGCGGCATCGCCCCCACCCTGCCCGCCCTGATCGGCGGCCGGCTGGTCCAGGGGGCCGGCGCGGCGGTGATGATGGCGCTCTCGCCGGCGCTGATCACCACGACGTTCCCAGGCCGGGAGCGGGGCCGGGCCCTGGGCATGCTGGCCACCTGCACCTTCACCGGCCTCACCACGGGACCCAGCCTGGGCGGCTTCATCGCGAGCCAGTGGGGCTGGCAGTGGGTGTTCCTCATCAACCTGCCCGTCGCGGCCGCAGGGGTGACCCTGGCCTTCACCAAGCTGCGGCCCACGGAGCGGCGGCCCGGCCAGACCTTCGACGTGCCCGGCGCCCTGCTCTTCGCCTCGGGCCTGGCCTCGGTGCTGCTGGCGCTCAGCCAGGCCGAGACCTGGGGCTGGGCCGACGCCCGCACCCGGCTGCTGCTCATCGGCGGCGTCCTGCTGCTCGTCCTCTTCATCTGGCAGGAGCGGCGCGCCCCCCAGCCGATGCTCCCGCTCCGGATGTTCCGGGAGCCGGCCTTCACCGGCGGGATGGCCGCGGCCTTCCTGCAGTTCTCGGCCAACTTCGTCCTCACGTTCCTGATCCCGTTCTACCTGCAGCAGTTCCGCGGCCTCTCGCCCATGGCCGCGGGCGCGGTCATGACGGCGCAGCCCGCCGCCATGGTCTCCGTGGCCGGGCTGGCCGGCTGGCTCTCCGACCGGATCGGCACGCGCATCCCCGCCTCGGCCAGCATGGCCGTCATGGCCGCCGGGCTCTGGCTGATGTCCAACGCCGGCTCCCAGACCCCGATCGCGCAGGTAGCGCTCTACCTGGCCGTCGTCGGCCTCGGCGTGGGCTTCTTCAGCCCGCCCAACAACAGCGCCATCATGGGCTCGGCCCCCCGGGAGCGGCAGGGAGTGGCTGCGGCGCTCCTGGCCGCGGCCCGCAACGTGGGGATGGTCAGCGGCATCACGATCGCCAGCACCCTGTTCGCCCACCTGAGCCGGCACCTGGAGTTCGCCTCGGCCTTCCGCGCCACCCTGACGGTCGCGGTGGGCCTCGCGCTGCTCAGCGGCCTGCTGTCGCTGGTCAGGCCCCCGGAGGCGAGGGGGGCCGGGGAGTAGTCTCCCTGCCGGGCTGGCGGCGGGTGGTCACCCCCTACCGGTGGACGCCCCGCGTATTCTGGCGTGCCCAGTCGAGGGCCAGAAGCAGACCCAGCAACAGCTGTACGCCCTTGCGCAGCCAGATCTCCTCAGGGGCCAGGCCCGTCTCGACCAGCTGCAGCATCGCCCAGGAGAACGGACCGAAGTACAGAATCGGGTCCGCCAGACGGATGGCCAGGCAGGAGATTCCCCACCAGACCAGAGCAGCGCTCAGGCCTGCGCGCAGGTTGACCCGCCGCGACAACGACAGGACCAGACCCATGAGCAGAACGGCGGGGCCGAGGACCAGAAGCAGGTCCAGCGACGGCGCCGGCAGCACCGCGGTCAGTGCCAGCCACAGGCCCGCCCAGGCGTGCCTGTGCATCCACACGCGGTGGCCCGCCGGGGAACCGACCAGCAACACCTCGCCCATGCCGTGACGGTCCAGGCCGAGAAGTACGACGGCGATGGCGGGCCCGGCCAGGGGCAGAAGGAGCTCCAGAGCGGCGGCATGCCCGGGACTCGTTGCGTCAAACCCGGCGAAGCGCAGCAACACCACCGCCAGCGGCACCAGCAAGGCGAGGCCGCGCCGGCCGTGGAAGAGCACGCCGGCCTCCCGCAGGAGGTTCAGGCCGATCTCGTCCCTCATGCCCTTGCCTCCATGCCCTGCGGCCCGGGATCGCGCAGCAGGCGCAGATAGGCATCTTGCAGGCGGTGCGTGCCGGTTCTGGCCAGCAGCTCCGCGGCGAGGCCGGCGAAGAGAATGCGCCCCTCATACAGCACCACCACGCTGTCGGCCAGCGCGGAGACCTCCTCCAGCAAGTGGGTGGAGATGAGCACCTGACAGCCTCCCTCGGCGAGGCCGCGCACCAGGGTGCGGAAACGGTCCTGCTCCTCGGGATCCAGGCCGGCCGTCGGCTCGTCCATCAACAGGACAGCCGGCTCAGTCAGAAGTGCCTGGGCCAGGGCCAGCCGCCGGAGCATGCCGCCGGAGTAGGCCCCCGTCGCCTGGTCGGCCGCCCGGACCAGGCCCGTCTGCGCCAGGCACTGGTCGATCCGGTCTGACCCGGACACGCTCCGCAGCGCGCCGAGGTAACGGAGCACCTGCCGGCCTGTCAGGTCACCCGGGGGGCGAAAGTGCTGGGGGACGTATCCGATTCGGGGGCGGGCGTACGCCGGCTCGCGGACGATATCCCTGCCGTGAAGCAGAATCTGGCCCCGGGTCGGCCGCAGGATTGTCGCCAGCATGCGCATCAGCGAGGTCTTGCCGGCTCCGTTGGGGCCCAGCAGTCCGATGACGCGGCCGTCGCACCTGAGGTCGAGGCCGGTGAACACCCGTCTGCGCCCCAGCACCAGCGAGACATCCTTCAGCTCGTAGGTAAGCATGTCACCGCGCTCCCCTCAGCTCTTCGAGTTCCGCCAGCCGATCCGCAATGTACCGCTGGTGCCCCTGCTCCCGGCCCGTCCCCCAGTGGCGGAGTACGAGGCGGGCCTCCAGGGCGCTGAACTGATAGGGCATGTGAAACGCTGGGTTCCACCTGTGCAGCATGCTGAACATCACGTCTCTCTGGCGCAGCTCTGCGCTGGAATCTGGCCGCCCCGGTTCCACCGGCTTCGTGGCCTCTGCAGCCCATTCGCCCGAAAGGCGCTTGATCTCGTCATCGGACACGCCCCACGAGAGCGCGGTTTCCCAATCGGCGGCGAGGAAGTCCGATTGGGATGTCATGTAGCGCTCCAGGAAGGCCAACAGCGGCCTGATCTCGCCTTCCTGCCCGCCGGAGACGAGCCACAGCGCCAGGTAGATCCGAGCGGGCCGGTTGACCTGCAGGGGCTCGGTCAGCCGCAGCGCAATCGAGAGCCGGTCAGCGACGCGGAATCGGCGCAGCCACCGCTCGTGGATGATCAGGTTGGACCCGTCAACAACACCGCCGGAGGCGGCGTTCGGCACGCTGCCGAAGTCGGGAACCACCCATACGTCTGCGATGCCCGTCTCCCAGCTGGCCCGCTCGACCCATGACAGGACGGTGCGGTAGACGGGCAGGAGTTCGTCCGGCACCGGCTTCCCGGCGGGGCGGTGCAAGACCATCGCCCCGGTCGTCAACGTTTCCATGCCTGCTTCCGCAGGGCCCGGGTCTGGCTCCGACCGGAGGGTCACCGGATAGCTCGTCTGAACATCGCCCTTGATCGCCATTTCCATGCGCAGGGGGTCGAGGGCGGCCAGGTACAGCGGCAGAACCCCCCAGCAGAGCAGGGTGAAGACGGCCGTGCCCGCGCGGGAGGTGCGGCGATGCACCCGCTGTATCGTCGCGGCAAGGCCGAGGAGCCCCAGGAAGGCCAGAAGGAAGGCACCCACCCAGGCCACGGCACTCCCAAAGCCGATCCCCCAAGGGGTCATCGGGCTCACGACGCCCGCGTCGGTCAGCACCAGGATCCGGGCAGCGTAGGAGACCGTTTCCGGCAGCCAGGCGGCGAAGGCCACGACCCAGACGAGCAACGGGAGGGTGAAAGCGCCCCACGGGCTCCTCGCCGCCGCGATCCCCACGGAGGCCAGCCCGGTCCAGACCAGCATGGCGGAGAGACTCCGCACCAGGTACGCCAGCGCGTAGAGCCAGCCTGACCAGGTGAACGGCTGTCCGATCAGTTGAACCAGGCCGGCCCCGCACACGCCGAGGACGATCGCCAGCACCGCAGCCAGGGCGCCGCTCAGCGCCCGCGCCAGCAGGGGGCCCAGCTCGTGGTCCGCTCGCAGCTGCACGACTTCGTCCAGGGCCTGGTCCAGCCTGGCCAGCCGCCAGAGCAAGAGCGGTCCGATGAGCGGACCCAGCAGTGTCGTGAGGAGATAGGCGTGCCTGCCGAACTCCCCGGCCGACACCCACCCCGCAGAAGCGTATCGCGTCAAGTTGAGTCCGACCACAGCGAATGCGAGGAATGCACTCATGAGGAAGTCAGGGCTCCTCACGGAATGGGCGATGTATCCCCGCCACAGGCGGGCGGAAGCGCAGACGGCGATCATGCGTGGCAGAGCACTCCTTTTCCCGGGTGCATGAAGTCCCTTCCTCACGGAAGGGGGGACACGAGATCCAACTTGGACAGCATCTCGCATCCCCCTTCGGAAACAGGGTTGCGGCACAGGAGGCCTGCTGCGGCGGGCAGGCGCCGATGCCAGACGGTTAAGGTATGCAGAAAGATATATACACCTTATTCTGAGTATAGTCAATGGCGGAAAAACATTCGCCCGACTGCGGTCTGGTGCCACCTCGTGTTCCCTGCACCAGGCGAGATGAACGACTGCGGCCGCACATGAAACACATCGGACAGGAGGTGCACCTCATGCCGCTCCGCTCGTTCCACCCGTCCGTGCGGGCCTGGTTCGAGGGGCGCTTCGGCGCGCCCAGCCGGCCCCAGGCGGAAGGCTGGCCGGCCATCGCCCGGGGCGAGAACGTGCTGATCCTCGCCCCCACAGGCTCGGGCAAGACCCTGGCGGCCTTCCTCAAGTGCCTGGACATCCTCTATCAGCAGGGCGACCGGCGGGAGCGGGGGGTCCAGGTGCTCTACATCTCCCCCCTGAAGGCCCTGAACAACGACATCTACCGCAACCTCGAGGTGCCGCTGGCGGAGATCGAGGCCAAGGCGGCGGAACTCGGCATGCACCTGCCGCACCTCACCCACGCCGTGCGCACCGGCGACACGCCGCAGCGGGAGCGGGAGGAGATGCGCCGGCACCCGCCCGACATCCTCATCACCACGCCCGAGTCGCTCTACCTGCTGCTCACCTCCCGGTCCCGCGACATGCTGCGCACGGTGCGCTACGTGATCGTCGACGAGATCCACGCCCTCTGCACCAACAAGCGGGGGGCGCACCTCTCGCTGTCGCTTGAGCGGCTGGAGGCCCTGCTGCCGCGGCCGCCGGTGCGCATCGGCCTCTCCGCCACCCAGCGGCCCCTGGACGAGGTGGCCCGCTACCTGGGCGGGACCGGGCGGCCGGTCACCATCGTGGACGCCGGGGTACGACGGGACCTGGACCTCAGGGTGGAGGTGCCGGTAGCCGACATGCGGGTCCTGCCGGAGAGCTCGCTCTGGCCGGCCATCCACCAGCGCGTGCTCGACCTGGTGGCGGAACACCGGGCCACGATCGTCTTCGTGGGCAGCCGGGGGCTGGCCGAGCGGCTCACCGGCCAGCTCAACGCGCGGGCCGGGCGGGAGGTGGCGCGGGTCCACCACGGGTCGCTGAGCCGGGAGGCCCGGGAGCAGGTGGAGGCGGAGCTGAAGGCCGGCCGTCTGCCCTGCCTCGTGGCCACCTCCTCGCTGGAGCTGGGCATCGACGTGGGAACCGTGGACCTGGTGATCCAGATCGAGTCGCCCCACACGGTGAGCCGCGGGCTGCAGCGGGTGGGCCGGGCCGGCCACGCCCCGGGGGCGGTGTCGAAGGGACGGCTGCTGCCCAAGTACCGGGGCGACCTGCTGGAGATGGCCGGGATCGTCAGGGAGATGCGGCGGGGCGAGGTCGAGGAGATCCGGGTGCCCACCGGCGCCCTGGACGTGCTCGCGCAGCAGGTCGTGGCCATGGCGGCGGTGGACGAGTGGCGGGTGGACGACCTCCTCGCCCTGGTGCGCCGCGCCTACGGCTACCGGGACCTGACGGAGCGGCAGCTGCACGGCGTGCTCGAGATGCTGTCCGGCCGGTACCCGTCCGAGGAGTTCCGGGAGCTCAGGCCCCGCATCGTCTGGGACCGGGAGGCCGGGGTCATCCGGGCGCGCGAGGGCGCCCGCGCCCTGGCGGCGCTCTCGGGCGGCACCATCCCCGACCGTGGCTACTACGCCGTCTACCTGGAAGGCAGCGACGTGAAGCTGGGTGAGATGGACGAGGAGTTCGTCTACGAGTCCCGGGTGGGCGACGTTTTCCTCCTGGGCACCTCCACCTGGCAGATCCGGGCCATCGAGCACGACCGGGTAGTGGCCGCCCCCGCACCGGGGCGGATGCCCCGGATGCCCTTCTGGAAGGGCGAGGGGACCGGGCGCCCCCTGGCGCTGGGCCGGAGGCTGGGCGCCTTCGCCGGCGAGGTGGCCGCCCGGCTGGACGACCCCTCCCTGCCGGCCTGGCTGCAGGGGGAGTGCTGCCTGGATCAGCCGGCGGCGCAGAACCTGATCCAGTACCTCAGGGACCAGGTCGCCCATACCGGCGCGGTGCCCACCGACCGACGGGTGGTGCTGGAGCGCTTCCCCGACGAGCTGGGGGACCAGCGGCTGGTCCTCCTCTCCCCCTTCGGCGGGCGGGTCAACACGGCCTGGGGCATGGTGCTCAGGGCCCGCATCCGGCAGCTGCTCCGCCTGGAGGCGGAGGTGACCACCAGCGACGACGTCATCCACATCCGGCTGCCCGCCGCCGACCGACAGGTGGACCCGGATGCCCTGCTCCGCCTCGACCCGGACGAGGCCGTCGAGCTGCTGCTGGACGAGGTGAGCGCCACCCCGCTCTTCGGCGCGCACTTCCGCATGAACGCCGGCCGGGCGCTGGTGCTTCCCCGCCCCCGGCCGGGGCGGCGCCGCCCCTTCTGGCTGCAGCGGATGAAGGCGGCGGATCTGCTGCAGGTCGCCCGTCGCTATCCCGACTTCCCTCTGGTGCTGGAGACCTACCGCGAGGTGCTGCGGGACGTCCTGGACCTGGACGGGCTCCGCCAGGTGCTGGAGGAGCTGGCGTCAGGCGAGATCGCGCTGGCGGTGGCGGAGACGGACTCCCCCTCCCCGATGGCCAGCCAGATCCTGCTGCAGTTCGTCGCCGAGAACTTCTACGAGGGCGAGGCGCCCCGGGCCGAGCGCCAGGGGGCCCTGCTGACGCTGAACCGGGAGCTGCTGGACGAGATCCTGGGCACGGGCGCCCTGCGGGACCTGCTGGACCCCGAGGCAATCGCCGTGGTCACGGCCCGCCTGCGGGGGCAGGCTGAGGGGTGGCGCCCCCGCCACCCGGACGACGTGGAAGACCTGCTCCGCCGCGCCGGCGACATGACCGGGCCGGAGCTGGCGGCCTGCGGCGTGGAGCCGGCCTGGCTGGACCGCCTCGCCGCCGAGGGTCGGGCCGTGCGCCTGCCTCCATCCGGGGAGGACTCCGGCTCCCCTCCGATCCCATCCGCGGCGCGCTGGGCAGCCGCCGATGACGCCGCGCTCTACCTGCGGCCGGAGGCGGACGTCGCGGCGGTGGTCCGGCGCTACGCCCGGTCCCACGGCCCGTTCCGGCCGGAGGAGGTCGCCGGGCGGTACGGGCTCTCCGTCCAGGCGGTCACGGAGGCGGCCGAGGTGCTGGCCGCCCGCGGCGAACTGGCCGCCGGCGAGTTCACCCGCGGCGTCGCGGGCCGGGAGTACTGCGACCGCAGCGTCCTGCGCCAGATCCGCCGGCAGACGCTGACCTTGCTGCGCGCCCAGGTGGAGCCGGTGGACGCCGCCGCTTACGCCCGGTTCCTGCTGGCCTGGCACGGGCTCGCCCCGCGGGCGCGGCACGGCGCGTCGCCTCACGCCGCCCCGCTGCGGACCCTGATGGAGGTGCTGCGCCGACTCCAGGGCTACCCGCTGCCGGCCGAGCTCTGGGAGCGGGAGGTGCTCCCCCGCCGGGTTCCCGGCTACCAGCCGCTCTGGCTGGACCAGCTCCTGGCCTCGGGCGAGCTGCACTGGGTCGGCGCGCCCGGGGGCCGGCTGGCCTTCTACCTCCCCGAGCAGGCAGGGCTCCTCGCCGGCCAGCTCGCCGCCCCCGCTCCCGACGCCCTCACCCCCGAGCAGGCGCAGGTGCTCGCCGCCTGCCGGTCCGCCGGTGCGGAGTTCCTGGGCGGCATCGCGCGCCGGGCGGGCCTGAGTCCTTCCGCCGCGCTGGAGGCGCTGTGGGACCTGGTCTGGATGGGCCTCGTCACCAACGACACCTTCGCGCCGGTGCGGGAGGTGCTGCGCTCGGCGCGGACGGCAGCCAGCCGCGGGCGTTCCGCACCCGTGCTTCGGGGAGGCACGGGCCGCTGGTGGCTGACGTCCTCCCTGGCGGAGCGCATGGTCGCAGGACCGGACGGCCCCGCCGCGGCAGGGATGCCGGCCGGGCGGGCAGCGGCGTACGCCGAACTGCTCCTGGAACGGTACGGTGTCGTCACCCGCGAGGCCGTGGCGGCCGACGAGGGCTCGGTGCCGTGGGGCGAGGTGCTGGCGCAGCTGAGGCGCATGGAGTGGCGCGGGCAGGTGCGGCAGGGCTACTTCGTCGCCGGGCTGTCCGGGGTCCAGTTCGCCCGGGCGGACGCGGTCGAGCGCCTCCGCCAGGCCAGGGAGCAGGCGTCCGCCTCGCCCCTGCTCCTTCCGGCCGCAGACCCGGCCAATCCCTACGGATCCGTTCTGCCCTGGCCCGGCGAGACGCGCCTGGCCCGTCTGTCGTCCAATTATGTAGTGGTGGCCGCCGGAAGGCCGGTCCTGGGCGTCGAAGGGCACGGCAGGCGGCTGCTCCCGCTGGCCCCGCTGGAGGGGGACGCACTGAGGGAGGCGCTGGCCGCGCTGCCGGACCTCCTCAGGGCGCCCGCCCACGCCCGTGCCGTGCGCCGGATCGAGGTGCGCCAGTGGGAGGACGCGCCCGTCCAGCAGAGCCCCGCGGCCGAACCGCTGCGGGCCCTGGGCTTCGAGCCGACGCCCCGGGGACTGGTCTACTACGGATGAGCGAGCAGAAAGTCCCGGAAGGGTAGATGATACCGGTGCAGGGAGTGCCGAACGTGGCACCGGATGGTGCCGGTGCACGCCGCTGACGCCGCTCGGACAAAGGCTGCCCGGCAGGGCGTACGAGGAGTGACGAAAGACTTGCGACTGGCCACACGGATTCTGCTTTCCCTGAACCGGTTCTTCCGCCCGCCCGTGCACCCGTTCAACCTGGCGAACCAGGGCACGATGCGGTATGCCGACTGGCAGTTCGAGCGCGGACACCTCACGCTGGAGCACTACCGCCCCTTCCTGTCTCCAGAGGAGATCATGAAAGGCAAGACCGTCCTGGACATCGGCTCCGGAGCGGGCGGCAAGACGCTCTATTACGCCACCCTGGGCGTGAAGAAAATCTACGGGGTCGACATCGTCCCCCACTACGAGGAAGAGGCCCGGGCGATGGCGGAGGAGAAGGGGCTGTCCGACAGGGCCGAGTTCCTCACCGCCGACGCCACACGGCTGCCCTTCCCCGGCGACTTCTTCGACGTGATCATCGCCAACGACGTGATGGAGCACGTGGCCGAGCCCGAGGCGGTGCTGCGGGAGGCGCACCGGGTGCTGAAGCCCGGGGGCCTGTTCTTCACCAACTTCCCTCCTTACTACCACCCCTACGGCGCCCACCTCTCCGACGTCATCGGCATCCCCTGGGTACACGCCTTCTTCAGCGAGCCCGTGCTCATCGAGGCCTACCGCGAGCTGGTCAGGGACCTGCCCGACGCGGAGATGCGGCTGAGCCTGCGGCTCGGCGACCCGCGTACCAACTCCGACCGGCTGACCTACATCAACCACATGACCATCAGGCGGTTCCGCCGGATCGTGGCGGAGTCGCCCTTCCAGGTCGCCCACTGGCGCCTGGTGCCGCTGCGCTCCTTCCTGCGGCCCCTGGCGGCGCTGGCTCCCGAGTTCTTCATGAAGGCCGTGGTCTGTATCCTGAAAAAGTAGGCCTTCCGCTCACACGAGCGCGATCACCAGTTGACGCAGGGGAGCATGGCTTGCTACACTATCCACCATATTCGGGATGGGGCGTACTGCACCGGGCGTTACCCTGCGTGCAGGGAGCCAGGCTGTCTGACGGTTGTGCATCAGCCCCCAGACCCTCGCGGGGCGAGGGCTTGGGGGCTTGCTGTGCACCAGGACATCGGAGGAGGTATGCAGTTGAGCTTCCTGTTGGAGACTTGCATCATTCTGCTCGCAGTCCTTGTCGCCGGTCGGCTGAGCCAGCGGCTGGGCCAGCCGGCCGTGCTGGGCCAGCTCCTCGTGGGCGTGCTGTTCGGTCCGGCGGTGCTGGGCTGGCTGCATCCGGGACCCCTCATCAGCGAGGTCGCCGAGATCGGTGTGGTGCTCCTCATGTTCATCGCCGGCCTGGAGACGCAGTTCGAGGACATCAAGCGCAACGCCCTGGCCGCCACCCTGGTGGCCGTGCTGGGGGTGGCACTCCCCTTCGTCGGCGGGTGGCTCCTGTCGAGCGGGTGGGGCTTCGACTCCCCGACGGCAATCTTCACGGGCGTGCTGTTGGTGGCCACCAGCGTCTCCATCTCCGCGCAGACGCTGAAGGAGCTGGGCTACCTCCGGTCCCGCCCCGGCGTGACGATCCTGGCTGCGGCCGTGCTGGACGACGTGCTGGGGATCATCGTCCTCTCCGTGGTGCTGGGCAGCCTGGGGGCTTCCGGCGGAGGCGGACACGGCGCCGAGCCGCTGCCGCTGTTGCTCGGCAAGATGGCGGGCTTCTTCGCCGTTGCGATCGTCGTGGGCTACACGCTCCTGCCTGCGGTCATGCGGCGCGTCGCCCGGATGGAGAGTGGGCTGCCCCTGCTCACCGTCGCCATCAGCGTCGCGCTGGCCTTCGCCTGGGCGGCTGAGTTCACCGGACTTGCGGGTATCATCGGCTCCTATCTGGTCGGGCTGATGCTGAGCCTCACCGAACTGCGTGAGAAGATCATGCACGAGGTGGAGCACATCGCCTACGCCTTCTTCGTGCCCTTCTTCTTCGCCAACGTCGGGCTCTCGGCCACCTTCGCCGGGATGGCCGGCTCCTTCCTGGTCTTTGTGATCGTGCTGGTGCTGGTCGCGGTCGCGACGAAGATCGTGGGCTGCGGCGCCGGCGCGCTTCTGGCCCGCTTCCCGCTGCGTGAGGCCACCGGAGTGGGCGTGGGGATGATGGCCCGGGGCGAGGTGGGCCTGATCGTGGCCACCATCGGTCTCGACGCCGGGCTCCTGCCGCCGGAGCTCTACACAGGCATGGTGTTCGTGAGCCTGGGCACCACCCTGCTCACCCCTCCCCTGCTGAAGATGGTCTTCCGGGCCCGGCCGGGTGACCAGGAGCAGGCGCTGCCCGCCTCGGAGTAATGCGTTGTTCAGACGAAGGGCCGGGCGGGACTCCGCGGAGTCCCGCCCGGCCCTTACCGTTCACGATACAACCGCCCTCAGCGTCCTGGCCGTGATCGCACCGTGGGAGGCGTGCCAGACGGCACGACCGCCACTGATCAGCAGCGCCTGGGGCGACTGGTGCGCCACCCCCGCGCGGCTGGCCAGCGCGAGCGACACCGGCCGCTCCTCGATCACCCGCACCCATGCGTTGGCCACCTGCCGCGCCTCCGGGCTGGCGAGATATGCCTGCCATTCCCGGAAGGCGGCGGCAGAGATGGGGCAGCGGGTGGAGTGCTTGAAGATCAGCACGGGACGCCGCAGCGACTCCGCCAGGACCGCTTCCACATCAGCCATCGTCCACAGCTGTCTGGGCTCCACCAACTGGGTGGCCTCCTTCACCGTCAGCGCCTGCACCCATGGTATGTGGCGCGCCGCCCAGCCGTTCGGCATATGCCATCGGCTGCTCCACCGACCAGACCGCGACCTCCGGGCTGCCCACCGCCTGCACGGTGGTGTCCGCCCAGACCTCCCGCAGGCGGGCGTAGTCGGCCGGCGCAATCAGCGGGTCCGCCCCGGCCTCGTAGTCCCGCATGGCCTTCTCCACCGCCACGACCCTGTACCGTTTCTGCCCGCCAACGGTGTAGCCGTGAACCCAGGTGGGGATGAAGGAGACCCGCTCGACGCGGGTGACCCCGCCCTCCTTGACCACGTCGACCAGCAGCATCAGCCCGGCCTCCCGGTGGAGGCCCGTCTGGTTGGAGATGAAGTTCCCCTCGCTGTAGATGACCGCCCTGGGGAGGTCCCGGCCGAAGTCGTCGCGGACCTGGCGCACCTCGATGGGCTGAATCACGTGGGGATGGCTGCCCAGCACGATGTCCGCGCCGGCCCGCAGGGCCACGTCCACGTAGTAGCGCTGCTGGTCGTTGGGCTCCCGTTCGTACTCCTCGCCGAAGTGCAGCGCGACGACCACGAGGTCGACGCCCTCAAGGGACCGGGCCCGCCGGATGTCTGCCGGCATCCGCTCGTCGTCGACCAGGTTGACCGACCAGGGCTCGGGCAGGGGGATCCAGTTGGTCGTGGCCGTGTAGGCCAGCACCGCGACCCGGAGGCCCGGGACGGGCTCGACGACCAGGATCTGCTCCCGCTCCTCCGGGGTGCGGGAGGCACCGGTGTGGGCGACGCCGTACCGGTCGAGGGCGTCGTTGGTCTGGTTGATGCCGAACTGGACGTAGTCCAGCGTGTGGTTGTTGGCGTTCGTCAGCACGTCGAAGCCGACCGCCCTGAGGTCGCGGGCCAGCTCCGGCGGCGTGTTGAAGCTGGGATAGCCTGCCCACGGGTAGTCGGGTCCGGTGAGGGTCGTCTCCAGGTTGGCGATGGCCATGTCAGCGGCGTCGATCCAGGGGCGCACAGGCTGAAACAGCGGCGTGAAGTCCCAGCCGCCGTCGGGCAGGGCGGACGAGTGGACCAGCGGCAGGTGCATGAGGAGGTCGCCCACTGCCAGGAGCCGGGCCCTCACCGGCGTCCCGGGGTCGGGCTGGGTTGTGCCGGGCGGGGGTGCCTCCGTCGCGACCGGCGAGCCACCGGGGGGCGTGGCCCCGGGCAGCGGCTGCGGACCTGCGGAAGGCGTGGCCCCGGGCACCGGCTGCGGGATAGCGGCGAACCCGCCCGGGGCGGCCGAGCTGCAGCCGGTCAGGAGCAGGAGGGCCAGTGCCAGGAGAACCGCGCGGCGCGGCCGGGGTGAGCGCATGGAGATCCCCTCTTCCTCGTGCGACCTCTTGCTCCTGGTAAGACGTTCCTGGGCAGGCCTTCGTTCCCGTGCGGGGGCCGGGCTATTCGGCCGGCCACGCCTGCCGGCACTCGGCGAGCAGCGCCAGGATCTCCTGCGACAGCGTGATCACCCGCTTGACCTCGCCGGCCGCCTCCTCGCGCTTCCCGCGGTTCCACAGCTCGACGGCGCGCCGGGCGACGGCGTGCAGTTCCGAGTGCGGCCGCTCCAGGGCGACGAAGGCCTGGATCGAGCCGCCCTTGGCGCGGTTGGCGTCGTACCACCGGCCGAGGCGGCAGCTGTGGTGGTCGCCGAGGTCCTCGACGGAGATCTCCTCGCGCTCCAGCAGCATCTCGTGCAGGCGCTGGACCCAGAGGACGTGGTCACCCCGGGCGGCGGTCAGCAGCTCGATGTCCGACAGGTTGATCCTGAACTGCTCAGTGAGCGACCGGGTGTTGCGCAGAGCCGCCTGCAGGTCCGAGACCATCACGGCCAGCTCCGCCGTGGCCGACTGCACCTTGTTCATGGCGCCGGCGATCTGGTTCACGCTCGTGGCCGCCTGCTGCACCGCCTTGGACTCCTCCTCGGCCGCCTTCGCGATGTCGGCCATGGGGGCGGTGCTCTCCGCCACCGACTTGCGGATGGTCTCCAGGGCCTCCTGGCCCTGCCTGGCCAGGCCGATGTTGTCGGCGATCTGCCGGGCCAGCTGGTCGGTGGCCTCGTACACGGCGTTGGCGCCCTGCCGGAGCGTGGAGATCTGCTCCTGCACGTCCCGGATCGCGCTGTGCGAGCGCTCGGCCAGGCGGCGCACCTCCTGGGCGACCACGGCGAAGCCCCTGCCCTGGTCGCCGGCCCGCGCGGCCTCGATGGCGGCGTTCAGCGCCAGCAGGTTGGTCTGCCCCGAGATGTCCTCGATGAGCTCCAGCACCTGGTGGATCGGCTCCACCGTGCTCAGCAGCCGGTTGACGTTGTCCTGCAGGCAGCTCATCCCCTCGGCGATCGCGCTCATCCCGTCCAGGGCTCCGCGGACGTGCGCGACGCCGGCCTCCGCCTGCCTGATGGTCTCGTTGGCCGTGGAGACCGCCGCGTCGGACGATGCGGCCACCTCCTCCACGGACGCGGCCAGCTCCTCCGCCAGCGCCGCCACCTGGTTGACCTCCGTGGCCTGCGCCCGGGTGGCCTCCACCAGCTCGCTGGCCGCCAGCAGCGGCCGGGCCCCCTGCTCGATGGCGGTGGCCGCGGAAGCGGCCAGGTTGGCCATCGTGCGCTCCAGTTTCTGAATCGCCTGCAGCATGCCGTCCCTGATCTCCGCCGGCACCGCGGCAGCCTCTGTGCGCGCCTGAACCAGGTCGCCCCGGGCCAGGCAGTCGAGCGTGCGGCTGACGGCCTCCCAATCCGGCCCTTCGGCGGCCGGCGCGTCCGCAGCGGCCTGCGGCGCCCCTTCGGCCTCGGTTGGGGCCGGCTCTGGCTGCTCCATCACCCCAGTGCCTCGGGTCCTCCAAAACACTCGCCACACCCCTCTTCCAGGTAGATCTCCGTAACCTATATTTCGATGCCCAAATAACTAGGCATCCGCAGGTTCAACGTATTGTGATTTCGGGGTGAGGTCAAGCACACCAATTGCTCATTGCGATTCGGGGAAGATCGGGTCTGCCGGGGGCGTGACGGACAGCCCTGTCGGCCGGCGGAGCCGGGGTGACGGACCCTGCAGTCGAGTGATCGGAACAATGGCCGACCCGTCGCAGGCTACATAACGTAGAGTGGAAGCGAGATCCGTACAGGAGGTGTGACCGGTGGCCCAGTGCCCACCCGGATCCTTTGCATACAGAGTGCGACCGGGCGACGACTTCTGGCGGCTTGCGCAGCGGTTCGGCACGACGCCGGCCGCCATCGCTCGGGCGAACCCGGGCGTCAGCTCCTGGGGGCTTCGGATCGGCCAGCCGCTCTGCATCCCGGGCCGCACGCCCTGGACTCCCCCACGGCAGCCCTGCCCCTGGGGCTGGGAACCGTATCAGATCCAGCCGGGCGACACCCTGGGGGCGATTGCGTGGACCCGGCGGACCAGCGTGGCCAACCTGCTGCGCGTGAACCGGGTCGATCCGAACAACCTGCGTATCGGGCAGATCATCTGCGTTCCCAGGGCGTGATGCGCCCGGGCGCGCAGCAGCGGGACGGCACGCCGTCCCGCTGCACTGCTTGCTTCGGCTTCTAGCCCGCCTCCTTGGCCTCGTACTGCTCCCGCAGCTGGGCCACCACCGCGGGGTCGGCCAGGGTGGTCGTGTCGCCCAGGGCCCGCCCCTCCGCGATGTCGCGCAGGAGCCGCCGCATGATCTTCCCCGACCGGGTCTTGGGGAGGTCGGCGGTGAAGTAGATCTCCTCCGGCCTGGCCAGGGCGCCGATCTTCGTCGCCACGTGCTGCTTCAGCTCGTCGGCGAGGTCGGGCGTGCCGCGCCGGCCCTCCTTCAGCGTGACGAAGGCGGCGATGGCCTGCCCCTTCACGGCGTGGGTGCGGCCGATGACCGCCGCCTCGGCGACCATCGGGTGGTCGACCAGCGCCGACTCCACCTCCATGGTGCCGATGCGGTGGCCGGATACGTTGATGACGTCGTCGACCCGGCCGATGATCCAGAAGTAGCCCTCGTCATCCCACTTGGCACCGTCGCCGGTGAAGTACGTGCTCTCGCCGAACTTCGCGAAGTAGGTGGCGGTATACCGGGCGGGGTCGCCCCAGACGGTGCGCAGCATCGCCGGCCACGGCGACGTGACCACCAGGTAGCCGCCGGAGCCCTGCGGGACCTTCTCGCCCTTCTCGTTGACGATGGCCATCTCAATGCCGGGGAACGGCCGCGTGGCGGAGCCCGGCTTGGTCTCGGTGACGCCCGGCAGCGGCGTGCACATGATCGCGCCGGTCTCGGTCTGCCACCAGGTGTCCACGATGGGGCACCGCTCCCGGCCGATGTTCTTGTGGTACCACATCCACGCCTCGGGGTTGATGGGCTCGCCCACCGTCCCCAGCAGGCGCAGCGAGGAGAGGTCGTACTTGGCGGGCCAGCCCTCGCCCCAGCGCATGAAGGAGCGGATGGCCGTCGGCGCCGTGTAGAAGATGTTGACCCGGTACTTTTCGACGATCTCCCAGAACCGCCCCCGGTCGGGATAGTCGGGGGCGCCCTCGTACATCAGCGTGGTGGCGCCGTTGGCCAGCGGGCCGTAGACCACGTAGGAGTGGCCGGTGATCCAGCCGATGTCGGCGGTACACCAGTAGACGTCGCTATCCTTCAGGTCGAACACATACTTCGTGGTGGCCGCGACCTGCGTCAGGTAGCCGCCGGTGGTGTGCAGCACGCCCTTCGGCTTCCCGGTGGAACCCGAGGTGTAGAGGATGAACAGCGGGTCCTCGGCGTCCATCTCTTCCACCGGACAGGTGAGCGGAGCGTTGCGCATGAGCGTGTGGTACCAGGCGTCGCGCCCCGGGTGCCACCCGTGCTCCACCAGCGACTCGTGGCCGATGCGCTTGACGACGACGACCTTCTCCACGCTCGGGCAGTCGACGATGGCCTCGTTGACGATCTGCTTCATGCGGATGATGTTGCCGCGCCGCCACCCGCCGTCGGCGGTGATCACGACCTTCGAGCGGCTGTCGTTGATCCGGTCGCGCAGCGACTCGGCGGAGAAGCCGCCGAAGACCACGGAGTGGATGGCCCCGATGCGGGTACAGGCCAGCATCGCCACCGCGGCCTCGGGGATCATCGGCAGGTAGATGGTGACCCGGTCGCCCTTGCCGACACCCATCTGCCGGAGGACGTTGGCGAAGCGGCAGACCTCCCGGTGCAGGTCCAGGTACGTGAGCACCCGCTCCTCACCCGGCTCCCCCTCCCAGATGATGGCCGCCTTCGTGCGGGTGGGGGTCTCCAGGTGGCGGTCCAGGCAGTTGTAGGCGACGTTCAGCTTACCCCCCACGAACCACTGGGCGAACGGCGGGTTCCACTCCAGCACCCGGTCCCAGCGCTTGAACCAGTGGAGCCGCTCCGCCTGGGCGGCCCAGAAACCCTCGCGATCCCTCGCGGCCTGCTCGTAGAGGCTGTTGTCTGACACGTTCGCCGCCGCCGCGAACGCCGGCGGCGGCGCGAACCGCCTGTCCTCCTGGAGCAGCGCCTCAAACTGCTTCGTATCCATCGTTCCGAACCCTCCCCCCAGTGTTCCGGTACGACTTTAGCATAATTCTTCGTACTTTATGCACTTTCCTCTAAGTTCTTGCAGTAACAAGAGGTTTGTGCGCCGCGGAACCGGTGCCCGTCCGCGGACGTCAGACGAGCCAGTCCATCCATTCCCTTCCAGAGGACACCGCCCGGGGGGTACAGTTCTGGCGAAAGCCACCCGCGCTGAGGGAACTCCGTCGACCTTCATCGTTGCGGAGAGCGCACCCGGCTGCTCGTCGCGGTCACGGGGGGCGAGGCCGACGACCAGAGCACGCGCTTTGAGCGGCCTGCGACCACCCCGTGAGCGGCCGTCAGCCCAGCGGTCCCTGCACAACGCCGAGAGCCTGTACCCCTTGCCCCGGGGTACAGGCTCTCACCGATCATGACGCGCATCCGTCACTGGATGAGCATATTGACGATCTCGATGGGCAGGGCGCCCTTCGGGATGACGAAGGTGCCGGCCTGCAGCCGCGTCTCCACGCCCAGCTCGGCCACGACGGTGAGGAAGTCCCGCTCGTCCTCGATGAGCTCGGCCTCCTTCAGGAGGGCGGCGATGTCCTGGGAGCTGGATCCCGGCTCCACCGTCACCGTGACCTCGGCAGGCTCGTCCTCAGGCGGCGCCTCGGGGGGCTCGGGCGGCTCCTCCCCCGCACCGGACTGACCGGGCTCGGGCTCGCCCTGCGGCGGCTGCTCCGGCCCGGGGCCCGTGGTGCCCGGATCCTGCTGCCCGGGCCCCTGCACCACCGAGGGATCCTGCTCCCCGCCGGGGGGCTGGGGCGCCTGCCCGCCGCCGAAGTGGGGCAGGAGCAAGGCGGCAACCAGGAGTCCGGCCCCGAAGCCCACCGCCAGACCGCGGTGGAAGCGCCGGTCGCTGCCCGGAAGGAACCACGGCCTGTGCTCGGGGATCTTGATCAGCTCTTCATCGTACTGGACGGGACTGGTGAGAATATCCCATGCTTCCTGCACGGTGGCTTCGCGGGGGATGCGGGCGGCCTTGTCCACCCGCCGCCGCGGCACCGGCCCGCCCCAGATGCCCAGCAAGACGAGCAGCACGCCGACACCCAACAGGAACCAGATCACTGGAAAGCCCCCCTGTCCGCTTTCGGTGCTTGACTTCTTGGTTGTAATCGGTTCAGGCAGGACATGTCAACTGCGGGATGGAACTCATCCGGGACAGCCAGTAGGGAGGGTTCATCGGTGGAGGGGTTCCGGTTCACGTTCGAACAGCAGGTTGTGTTCCGCGACATTGACATGCTCGGGCACGTCAACAACGCCGTGTACGCGACCTACTTCGAAACGGCCCGGGTGGAATATCTCCATAACCTGACGGCTGACCTCGAGACCCTGGTGACGTTCATCCTCGCGGAGATCACCATCACCTACAAGTCGCCCGCATACCTGCGGGAGCGGCTGGTGATCGGCCTGCGCGTCACCGAGATCGGCAATTCGAGCATGGTCTTCGAAGGCCGGATCGTCGAGAAGGAGACCGGGCGCCTGGTGGCCACCAGCCGCGCCGTCCTCGTCCATTTCGACTACAAGAACCAGCGGCCGGTTCCCGTGCCCGCGGAGTTGCGGGCGCGCATCGGCCGCTTCGAAGGGCGGGAGTTCTGACGATGTACCGGCATGCCGCAGGGCTGCCGCTTACCGCACTTCTGATCGCCGCGCTGGCCTTTGCCGGCTGCTCCCCAAGGGACGCCGCCCCCGGATCGACGGACGCTCCACAACGTCTGGAGGATTCGACGGTTCAGGTGCCCGTCCCTGCGGAGGTTGTGGAAATCCCAGCGAATCCCCCTGTGGTGACGCTGGAGCCCCGGCAGGTGCTGCGGGGCGACTTCGCCGTGCTGCGGGTCGACCAGCCGCTGCCGGGGGAGCCGCAGCTCCACGTGGGGGGCCTCTCCGAGCAGCCGAAGCTCTTCCTGCTTGACCGGCAGCCCACCGCGCTCATCGGCTTCCCCGCGGCGGCCCCGCTGGGCGCGTATCCCGTGCGCCTCACCTGGGACGGCGGCGAGTGGGAGGGCAGCATCGAGGTGGTCTACAAGGAGTTCACCGTCGACCGCCTCGAGGTGACCGAGGAGCAGGAGGAGGTTTACTACGATCCCCGGCAGGCGGAGCAGTGGGAGCGGCTCTACCGGCTCCGCTCCACCAGCGAGCCGGAGCCGCTGTGGCGGGACGTGTTCCGGCCCCCGCTGGACGGCGAGCTGCGGGTGACGACCTACTTCGGCGAGATCCGGGTCGTCAACGGCGTGGAGACGGGCCGGCACAGCGGGATGGACTTCGGCGCCCCGACGGGCACCCCGATCTACGCGCCGGCCCGGGGCAAGGTCATCCTGGCCGAGGAGTTCATCGTCTCCGGCCGGACCATCGTCATCGACCACGGCCTCAACCTCTTCACGGCATACTACCACTGTGAGGAGATCCACGTGGCGCCGGGCGACTGGGTGGAGGCCGGCCAGCGGATCGGGCTGGTGGGCTCAACCGGGTTCTCCACGGGCCCGCACCTGCACTGGACCGCCACCGTGGGCAACACACCGGTGGACCCCTGGCCGCTCACCCAGGGGCGGGTGGCCGACCTGTTCACCAGGAGCAAGGAGTGACGTCTTGTACGAAAGACCCAGCGTGATCGAGCGGGCGGTGACCCCTCGGGGCGAGATCCAGCTGCAGCGCCGCGGGGAGCACTACGAGGTGATCTCCAACGGCTGCTTCCTGATGGCCACCTACAACGGCGAGTCCGAGCGGGCGCTGGTCGACCTCGCCCTGCGGCGGCACCCCGGGATCCGGCGGGTCCTGGTGGGTGGGCTCGGCGTGGGCTACACGCTGCGGGCCGCGCTGGACGCCCCCGGCGTGGAGCGGGTGACCGTGGTGGAGATCGAGCCGAAGGTGGTCGAGTGGAACCGTGGACCGCTGGCGGAGGTGAACGGCCGCGCCCTGGAGGATCCCCGGACGCGCCTCGTCGTGGATGACCTCGCCCGCTTCCTCCTGGGTCGGCCCGAGCCGTACGACCTCGTGGCCCTGGATACCGACAACGGCCCGGAGTGGACCGTCTTCGCCGGGAACCAGCGGCTCTGGAGCCCCGAGGGGCTCGAACGGCTGAACCGCTGGCTGGCCCCCGGCGGCGTGCTGGCCTTCTGGTCGGCCAACCCCGCACCGGCGTTCGAGGCCCTGCTGCGGCGCCGCTACCGGGAGGTGGCGGCCTGCGCCGTCGGCGCGGCGCTCTCCGACATCGACGACGTGGTCTACCTGGCCCGCGGGCCGGCCGGACCGGCAGACCTTGAGGCACCCGAGCCATCGTGCTAGCATGGTAGTGGAGTGACCCGAGGGGAGGGGGATACCACCGTGAAGGAGCTGCCTGAACGGCCCCCGGCGCCAGGGGAGACGCCGCCGCAGGGGCTGGGGGAGGCGTCGTCGGCCCGTCCGGCCACCGACGAGGAGGTGGAAGCGGCCGTGGAGGCGTTCTTTGCCCGGTACCGCCGGGCGCTCGAACGGCTGGGGACATGCTGATCTACCTGACCACCGACCACCTGATCGCGCTGCACAGGCGCGTGATCGCCGAGACCGGCGGCCCGCCCGGGGTGCGGGAGCTCGGCGGCGTCCAGTCGGCCCTCGCCAGACCGTTCGCATCCTACGGGGGCCAGGCGCTGTACCCGACCCTCGAGGAGAAGGCCGCCGCGCTGGCGGAGGGGATCTCCCGCAACCACCCCTTCGTCGACGGCAACAAGCGCATGGCCATCGCCGCCGGATGCCTCTTCCTCATGCTCAACGGGCGCGAGATCACCGCCACGGAGCAGGAACTGGAGCACACCGCCTGGGCGCTGGCGGTCCGGGAGATCGAACTGGCCGACCTGGCCGAGTGGTTCCGCAGTCACAGCAAGGCCGTGGAATGAGAAGGCGGCTGCCGCCCATCCCGGGCGGCAGCCGCCTGTGTCGCCGTCACGCGCCGAGCTCGTACCCGAACCGCCGGCGCACCGCCCGCTCGGCCCGGCTGAAGCAGGCCCGGTCCACCAGCACCCCCACGGCCAGGATCACCACGATCACCGCCATCACCTGCGCCGCGTCGCCCAGGTCGCGCCCCATGGCCAGCAGGTGGCCGAAGCCGAGGTTCAGGAAGAGCAGTTCGGCGGCCATCAGAGAGCGCCAGGCGAACGACCAGCCCAGCCGCATCCCCGTCAGCAGGGAGGGCAGTGCGGCCGGCAGCACGACCCGGCTGTAGAGCTGCCACCCCCGTGCGCCCATGGTGGCCGCCGCCCGGACGTAGCCCGGCGGGATGTTCCGCACCCCCGACTCGGTGGCGGCGGCGATGGCGAAGAGGGCGCCGGAGACGGTCACGAAGAGCAGCGCGCCCTCGTTCCACCCGATCCAGAGGACGGCCAGCGGGTACCAGCAGATCGACGGCATCGACTGCAGGCCCTGCACCACCGGCCCCAGCAGGTCGCTGACGGTGCGGCTGCGGGCCATGCAGAGGCCGAGCAGGAGGCCGCCGGACGCCGAGAGGGCGAAGCCCAGGCCGATGCGCTTCAGCGTGTGCAGGAGGGCCACCGCCAGCTCCCGGGTGGCAAGCAGCCGCCAGAGGGTGAGGAGCACGTCCTCGGGCCAGGGGAAGACGTAGCGGGGCCACGCCCCCGTCCAGGCCGCCCCCTGCCAGAGCAGCAGCAGCAGCGCCGCCGAGACGGCCGCAGCCTGCCACCTAGCCATCGGTGAGCTCCTCCTCCACCGCGGCCTCCGCGTCGCTGCGCAGGTCGCGCACGAGGAATGTGCGGATCTCCATCAGGTGCGGATCGTCCGCCGTGCGGGGCCGGGGGCGGTGAATCGGCACCTCCCGCTTGATCGTGCCGGGCCGGAAGGAGAGCACTGCCACTCGGTCACCGAGCCGGATCGCTTCAGACACGTTGTGCGTCACAAAAATGATGGTCTGCCCCGTCCGTGCCCAGATGCGCTGAAGCTCCTCGTGCATGATGTTGCGCGTCTGCGCATCGAGGGCGGCGAAGGGTTCATCCATCAGCAGCAGCTTCGGCTCCAGGGCCAGGGCCCGGGCGATGGCGACCCGCTGCCGCATGCCGCCGGAGAGCTCATGGATGTACGCATCAGCAAAACGGGCGAGCCGCACCAGTTCCAGGGCCGCCATGGCCCGCTCACGCCGCTCGTCCCGGGGGATCTTCTGCAGGCTCAGCCCGAACTCGACATTGCCGAGGGCGGTCAGCCAGGGAAACAGCGCCCCGTCCTGGAAGACAACTACCCGGTCCGGACCGGGTCCTGCGACGGGCTCCCCTTCCACCAGCACCTCGCCCGCATCGGGCGTCTCCAGCCCGGCGATGATGTTGAAGAGGGTGGACTTCCCACACCCTGAGGGGCCGAGGAGGCAGAGGAACTCCCCTCTGCGCACGTTCAGGCTCACCCGGTCCAGCACCTTGATCCGCCCGCGGCGGGTCTCGAAATGCTTCGTAACCGAGCACAGGGACAGCTCTGGCTGCACCGGCTGGACAGCCGGGTATCTCATGGAGCCACCTCCTGGAGCAGGGTCAGGTCATACAGGGAGGAGAGATCCGGCCGGCGAGCCCCCAGCAGCCCGGCTGCGAAGGCGCGGTCGGCCTGTTCGGCAACAGCGTCCGCCATCGGGTCGCTGGTGAAATCGATGCGGCCCCAGGCCGCGGCCATCAGTTCGTCGCTCAGGGGCCGGCCCTGCAGGTCGGCCAGCGCCGCCTGCACCCTGTCCCGGGTCCCGTCGGGGTCCCGCTCGAGCTCCTGCGTGATCGCCACGTGGGCCTCCAGGAACCGCCTGACGACGTCGGGGTGCCGGCTGAGGAAGTCCGGCCGGACCACCAGGAGCGTGGTCGGCACGACGCCCCCGGCCCACAGGTCCCGCTCGTCGATGGCCAGCACGCCGCCCGCCTCCAGGATGAGCCGGCTTCCCCAGGGCTCGGCGACCCAGGCCCCGTCCAGCTCGCCCCGGCTGAAGAGGCTGAGGATCTCGGCGGGGGCCATCGGCGAGAGCGTCACGTCGCCGCCCCGCTCACGGGTGCGCCAGCCGTTCTGCGCGAGCAGGTGGCGCAGCGCCGCGTCCTGGGTGTTCCCGATGCCGGGCGTGGCCAGGCGGGTGCCGCGCAGGTCGCTCGGATCAACGCCCGGCCGCACCACGAAGACCGACCCGCCCGATGCCGCTCCGGCGATCACCCGCAGGGCTGCGCCGCCGGAGCGCAGGTAGCCGTTCAGTGCGGGCGCCGGGCCCAGGTACAGCAGGTCGACCTCGCCGGCAAACAGCGCCTGCAGTGCGGCGGAGCCGGCCGGGAAAAGGCGCCCGTTCACCTCGAGGCCGGTCAGGCGCGCGAAGGTCCCCTCGGCCACGCCGAGCACGGCCTGTGCGTGCGTGAGGTTGGGCATGTAACCGACGCGTACGGCCGCCGGTGGTGCCTCCGCCGGGGCCGGCCCCTCCCTCTCCCCCCGCGGCGCGCAGGCGCTCAACAGGAGGGCGGCCAGGAGCCACGCGATCCATCTGTGCATATGTCCCACTAGGCCCTCCCGGATGGCTGGACTTCTGTCTACTCCACTCTATGGATCGTAGCGGGGGATGGTTCTGTCCCCCCCTGCTTGCGGGCAGGCAGACATTGGCAAAGGAGGCACCCCATGCGTCAGGGTTCTCAGCGTGACTTCACGCAGGGCTCCATCCCCCGTCACATCCTCATGTTCTCGCTGCCACTGTTTGCCGGCAACTTGCTGCAGATGCTGTACAACGTGGTCGACTCCATCTGGGTGGGCCAGGTGATCGGCAAGCACGCCCTGGGCGCCGTGTCGGTCTCACAGCCGCTGATCTTTGCCCTGATCTCGCTGGTGGTCGGCCTGACCATGGCCACCACCACCCTCGTCGGCCAGTACCGGGGCGCCGGCAACGAGGAGATGGTGCGGCGCACCATCGGCACGTCGCTGACGCTGCTCGCCGTCCTGGGCGGCATCGTGGGGGTGCTCGGCGTCGCCCTGCGCTACCCGCTGCTCAACCTCATCTCCACGCCGGAGGAGATCATCCACGATTCCGCCGCGTACCTGGGCGTCTTCATGGGCGGCATCCTCGCCCTCTTCCTGTACAACACGCTGGGGGCGATCCTGCGGGGCCTCGGCGACGCCAACACCCCGCTTATCGCCCTGGCGATCGCCACGCTGCTCAACATCGTGCTGGACGGCATCTTCATCCTCGGGCTGGGGCCCGTGCCCCAGATGGGCGTGCCGGGCGTTGCCATCGCGACGGTCATCGCCCAGGGCGTCAGCGCCGTCTGGCTGGTCCGCTGGATCCTGCGCAAGACCGACCTGATCAGGCTGAACCGCGACTACTGGCGCGTGGACTGGGACCTGGCCGGGCGGATCTTCCGCATCGGCCTGCCCGCGGGCCTGCAGCAGGCGGTGGTCTCCTTCGGCATGGTGACGGTGACGGCGCTGATCAACAGCTTCGGCCCGGAGGTCGTGGCGGCGTTCGGCGCGGCGCAGCGCCTGGACCAGGCCGCCTTCCTCCCCTCCATGTCCATGGGCCTCGCCGTCACTTCCGTCGTGGCGCAGAACCTGGGCGCAGGCAAGCTGGACCGGGTGTCGTCGGCCGTCCGGTGGTGTGCGGGCCTCGGCGTGCTGATCACCGCGGTGGTGACCGCCGTGGCCGTGATCAGGCCGACCATCCTGATCGCGCTCTTCAACCGGGAGCCCGACGTGCTGGCGGCCGGCAGCCTCTACCTGCGCATCAACGGCTGGAGCTACATCTTCTTCGCCCTCGTCTTCGTGCTGGGCGGCGTGATGCGCGGGGCCGGCGACACGATGTCCACCCTGGTGCTCACCATCATCGGCCTGTGGGTCGTGCGGGTTCCGGCCGCCTACCTGCTGGCCGCCCGGATGGGGCCGGCAGGCATCTGGACCGGCATCCTGATCTCGGCCGTGGCCAGCTTCCTGCTCCACCTGGGCTACTACGCCACGGGGCGCTGGAAGCGCAGGGCCCTCGTGGGGGCTCCCGCCACGGAGCACAGCTAGCACGTAAAGGCGGCCCTCCCGATCGGCGGGAGGGCCGTGATGCGTCTGCGTATGTAGCCGGCCATGGCAGCGGCCCTCCCGGTCAGGGGGAGGGCCGTGGCGCGTGTGGTCAGGCGGCCAGGCGGGGCCGCACCTCGGTTTCGAACCGCTCGGTCAGGACGAACAGCAGGAGCGGCTCGCCGAAGAGCATGACGACGATCCAGCCCAGGAGCGGCACGGAGCCGATCAGGCCGAGCACGAGGCCGAAGACCAGCAGGATCACGCCGCCGATCAGCGCCTCGACGAACATCGAGCGCAGTACCCGGAAGCCGGTGCTCAGGGCATCGCCGACGCTGTAGCCGTCGTTGATGACGAGGTAGGCGGGATAGATGGAGAGCGTGACGGAGGCCACCGGCACCCAGACGAACCAGACGAGCCATCCGAGGATGGGGATGATCAGCAGGATGGCGCTGACGAGCATGATGACTGCAATGATGATGCCCAGGAGGATCATCTTGCCAAAGTACTGCCTGGCATAGGACCAGAAGGTGCTCAGGCTGACCTCCTCGCCGCGCCGGTACGCCACGACCGACCCGATGAGGCCGGCGTAGACCAGTCCGGCCGCCACGACGCCGAGAACCAGCGACGCGAGCGCGAATACGCTCATGCCCCCAAGCACGGCCAGGGTCGCCATGTCAGGGCCTCCGGCCAGGAGCGTGAGGATGCTGGGGCCCATCGTCGCCACGCCGAGGATGATCATGACCGCACCGCCGACCAGCTGGACGATCAACGCCCCGAGCCCCATCCACAGGAACTTCTGCCAGTCGTTGAAGAACCGCTGGAAGGTCTGTCCCAGGTTCACATCGTAGCCTCCCTTTCCGGGGATGGGAGCGCTGACCTCGCCCCCTCACCCTATGAGATTCAGGGAATCCCTTGAAAGGTTCTACCAGGATAGACTATTCTTCCTGCTGATGGCGCAGAAGTTCGGAAAGGGTAACCAGGCGGATGCCCCGGGCCTCCAGTTCGGGAAGCAGTTCGGCGAGCGCGGCGGCGGTGCCCTCGCGCCCCACCCCGACGTGGCCGATGCCGATGGCGGCCCCGTGGAGCTCAGCCCAGTCGGCCAGCGCGCGCAGCTGGGCCATCGCGGCCTCCTTGCCGCCCTCGTGGTCCAGGAAGAGCGACCGCTGCATGCACGGCACGCCCATGGCCACGGCCGTGCGGGGCACGACGGTGTTCTCGGTCGTCATGCTGTCCAGCACGTACTTGCCCTGGCGGCGGGCCACCTCGAGCACTGCCCGCACCACGCGCTCGTCCTGCGTGGCGACGGTACCCATGTGGTTGTTCATCCCCCGGGCCTCCGGCACCGCCGCCAGCCACTCGGAGACGAGGCGCTGGATCTCCTCATCGCTCTGCTGGCCGGAGATGGGCCGCCCCACGTACCACTCCGGGTTGACCTGCCCGGCGTCCATCGGCAGGTGCAGGATCACCTCGTGGCCGAGGGCGGACACCCGCCGGGCCAGGGCGCCGACGTCGGGCCGGTCGGGCAGCACGGCGAAGGTCAGCGGACGCCCCAGCGCGAGCAGCTCCTCCAGCCCTGCGGCGCCCGTGGTGAGGTCGTCGATCACGATGGCGAGGAGGGGCGCGTCGCCGGTGAACGGCCGGTCGTCACAGAACACGGACCCGTACGGGTGGTCCGGCCCCAGCGTCGCGACGGCCGCCGGTCCCGTGCGGACCGCCAGGGTGGCCGCAAACATGAACAGAATCCATGCGATCTGCGACCTGCGCACTTCCTCCCCCTCCCTCCACGGGAAGGATTATGCGCGGACGGGCCCGCTATGACTCCGGCGCCCCCCTCCCGCGGGGAAGCCGTTGCTTGCCATTCCATTCTTGATTGTGTACAATGGAGTACACGAGGATCGACTGCGCGCGCGACCTGGTGCCGGAGCGCCAGGTCTTCTTGTTCGCTCGCGGATTTCCGGGGAAGGGGGAGTGTGCCACATGAGCATCGGGTCCACCATGGTGTATCATCTGCCGGATGGCTGGACACTCAGGAAGGTGGCATCGACGATGGTGCGGGAATGGCTGCAGCCTTTCCGGGCCGAGCCGGCCACCAAGGCGACGCGCTGGGTGATCCAGTCTGTCATGGAAGAGGTGGACGAGGACCAGCCCCCGCTCTGGGAGCCGGGCATCTCGACGGAGGAGTACGAGCGGCGCCTGGACGAGGCCAACCTGCGCTGGTGCGTGCGCGCGACCGCCGGCCGGGGCAAGGGCACCATCCTCGCACGGTTCTCGATGTGCGACGACCGGCCCGACTCCTTCGAGGTGGCCTGCTCGACGGACCCCCTGCCCGCCGCGCTGTTCGACCCGGAGAAGGTCGACGAGTACCTGAAGGGCCGGCCGAACCGGGGCATGCAGGGGCTGATCGAGGCTCTGCTGAACGACAACGGGTTCGAGGCCGTCTAACCGGGCGCCGGCACGGTCGCTGCAGAAATCGGGGTATACACGCGCACGAAGACATCATGCGGGCCCGGTGCGGTGCACCGGGCCCGCTGGCGCGATCTTGATGATGGTGCCGGCATATCCTTGAGTGGTGCATGTCCACCGTGCGGCGCGCACAGGTGCATGCACCGGGGAACTGCCCAAGAGGGGGCGATGGTCCTGATCCAGCGAATCCTCGGCCCCGCGGCGTTTGCCTTCACCTTCTACTTCACCCACCCGGCCGTATGGGGACTCTCCTTGCCGGTGGCGGCCCTGCGCATGTGGCAGGGCTACCAGCCCGCCGCCCGGGGCGCCCCGTACGTGGTCGCGGAGTTGCTCGTGGAGGGCGGGCGGGTCCTGCAGCTGGCCCTGGTGCTGGCCATCGGCGGGGCCGTGTCCCTCCGCCAGATGGGGTCCAGTGCCACCTGGCTGAAGATCCTGCAGGGAGCCGGTCGCACGGACTTTCAGGAGTTCGTCTGGGAGCTCGTCGGCTACGCCCTGGTCGTCGGCCTGATGAACCTGGCGCTGGCCGCGCTGCTCCAGGAGACCCACGTAGCGGCGCTGCTGGCCCGGCTGGGCCTGGGTGCGCTCGATCCGCTGCGCGCTCGCCAGGCGCTGCTCCTCGGCCTCAAGAACCTGTTCGTCATCCCGACCAGCGTCATCATCCTGTTCCGCATGCTGCGGCTGGTCTGACCCCGGCCTAGCCGCCGTAGAACCAGCCGGTGTCCCACATCTCCAGCACCTTCGCGTCGGGGTCGTTCAGGTGGACCGCCACGACCTCCAGGACGAACACGGTGTGGTCGCCGCCGGGCACGCTCTGCACCACCTTCGCCTCGAAGGCGGCCGGAACGCCCGTGAGAAGCGGCGCTCCCGTCTCGCCGTCGGCGAAGGGCACGCCGTTCAGGGTGTTCCCCTCCAGCTTCGTCGGCCGGAAGAAGGTCTCCGCCAGGCCCTTCTGGTCGGCGCCGAGGATGTTGACCGCCACCGTCGCCCCCTTGCTGAGCAGGGCGTGCAGCCCGCTGTCGGCCTTGACGGCCATCATCACCAGCGGCGGGGTGAACGAGGCCTGGGAGAGCCAGTTCACCGTCGCGGCCGCAGCCTCCTCGCCGATCCGGGCGGTGGCCACGTACAGGCCGTATGTCAACTTCCGCAGGACCTGCTTCTTCACCTGGGCATCCATGATCTACCAACCTCCCACTCGCGATCACAGCCTTTATTAACATAGTCGTTATATAAGCTCGCTACGATACGGAAGCGGCGGTCCCCCCCTCTGCCACGCTGCCCATCTTCTTACAGCCATCAACCGCCGGCGATTCACCCAAACTAGGGCCGGAACGCATCTCGCACGAGGAGGGTACGCCGTGCCAGACAAGCTTCAGCTCCCCCATACTCCGGTCGGGCAGCTCACCGCCACCATGACCAACCTGGCCAACTTCCAGGGGCAGTTCAACCTGGACAAGTCCGGCTACAACCCGAGCATGCCCGGCCACGGGACCAGTCATGACATGGTCAACCGGCAGCAGCCCCGCACCGTCAAGCGAGTGGGTGCAGGCATCGGGCTGCCGTATGAGGTCCGGCTCGAGATGGCCCTGCAGCTCGACGACCACCTGTGCGCCCTCAACGTCGCCCTCCACCAGTACCAGAAACACCACTGGCTGACCGAGGGCGCCGAGGCGTTCATCAGCCTGCACCACCTGCTGGAGGAGCACATTGAGAAGACCGCCAAGCACATCGACGACATCGGCGAGCGCGTGGCCCGGCTGGGCGGCGTCCCCACGGCCCATCCGGTGACCCAGCACGAGCTCTCGTACATCAAGCACGAGGTGGAGGGCCGCCACTCGATCCGCGACTTCCTCCGCAACGACCTGGAGCACGAGCTGAAGATCCAGCAGATGCTCCGCAAGACGATCCGCCGCGCCCACGAACTGGGCGACTTCGGCACGGTGGAGGTGCTGGAGGACATCCTGGTCGAACGCGAGGATCTGGGCTACCACCTGTACAGCGTGCTGGAGGACGACACGCTGGTCCGGGGCATGATCCACCTGCTGGACGGCCAGAACGACATGGCGGGCAACCGCCCGATGCCCCCCGGCAGCAAGCTGCAGTAAAGGATCGCATCAAGGCTTCCAGCCGGTCCGGGATAGCCGCCGCAATCGGGCGTCAGCGGCAACGGCCCAAACGGCTGGGCAGGCTCTGGGCGCGGCCCGCAGGCTGCGCCCAGAGCCCGTTTCGTCACGGCGGGACGGGTGATGTGCGGAATCGATCCGCACATTTCAAGCGCAAGGTCTTGACCGCTGGCAACCCAGGAAGTATCATAGGGACAGATCGTTATGTTTGATTGTGCATAACGCTGGCAGCTGGCACCCCCTACCACCCCCGGGGGTGCCAGCTGTTCTGCTTCCGCGGTGCGGTCGATCGGCCGCCGCGGCCGGGAGCGGCCGCGGCGGGGAGGCTCAGAACGGACTCTGATAGAACTCCGGCGCGTAGTTCAGGGGCTCGTCGAAGGTCAGATAGTCGATGTTCACCATGAGGACCACGTAGCGCATCCCCGTCTGCGGGTCAGCGAGCACCACGTGATCCCGGGCCGCGTTCTCCACCACGCCCCTGAACACCTTGGCGGCCCACTCCGGGTTGTTGTCGTTGGTCGTGTAGATGGTGGCCACCTTGCCGCGGTTCAGCCGGAGGATGTTCTCGAGGTAGCTCTGCTCCTGCGGAAGCGGCACCGTGCCGCCGAACATCATCTCCGGCGGGCCCGGAGGCATCTTCATGAACTGCGCTGCTCCGGGCAAGCCCGGCCTCCCGAAGGGCATCCCCGGTTGCCCCATCATCTGCGGGGGGAAGGGGTATTGCCCCATTCCACCCATCGGCATCATCCCGCTCAGGACAGATCCTCCTCACCTAGGAAAAGACTCGTGGGCACTGTTGGACATCCGCCAGGTAGAAACAGTGGTTCTTGTACTGACCCACCAGCGGTCTGCCCCACCAGGAGGCGGGGCAGGGCTGTCCTTGTGGGTTGAAGAACCAGAGCGCGTACGTGGCCGGGTGTTGCCGTTCACCCCGGGCGTTCCGCTCGGCGAGGCGGATGTCGCGCTCACGGGCGCCCTGCCAGAAGTAGGGTTTGCACACCGCCTCGAACCCGGTTCGGCACTCCGTCGCCAAATCGCGGTTGATCAGGTCCCTGACCGAACGGAGCCCCTGGAACTCGCCGCAGTTGGCGTAGACGCGGTTGGTGATGACGCTGCCCACCATGAGCATGCCGAGGTCGCCCTCCCCCTCGGCTTCCGCCCGCATCAGCCGCGCCATCAGCTCCAGGTCCTGTCTGTTGGTCTTGATGCGGCCTATGGCATGCCCCTCCTCCCTCCGGGCGTGTGTATTATGGTATGCGGCCGGCCACGGGCCCGGTGACTGGCCCTGAGGAGGGACGGAGTTCTCTTGCCGCCATGGGCCTGAAGGGGGATGCTGCGGTGTGAACCAGGTCCCGACGGGGAGGGCGCTTGCCCCGGCGGGCCACCTGTCGACCGCCAACGGTGGTCCGAAGGCGCCGCATCACCGGCGGCGGATGGCGGCCTGGCACCGCGACAAAGAATAGAACCGATGAGCCCCGCCACATCCCCGGCTCTCCTGTTTCGTCTATAAGGTACCGAAACGAGGAGGGTGATCGCCCTGACCGCCAGGCCCAACCGCCTCATTCACGAGGCGTCCCCTTACCTCCAGCAGCACGCCCACAACCCCGTCGACTGGTACCCCTGGGGTTCGGAGGCACTGGAGCGCGCCAGGAAGGAAGATAAGCCGATCTTCCTCAGCATCGGGTACAGCAGCTGCCACTGGTGCCACGTGATGGAGAGGGAGTCGTTCGCCGACCCCGAGATCGCCGCCGTCATGAACCAGCACTTCGTCTGCATCAAGGTCGACCGGGAGGAGCGGCCGGACCTGGACGACATCTACCAGACGATCTGCCAGATGGTCACGCGCTCCGGCGGCTGGCCGCTCTCGGTCTGGCTCACCCCCGACCAGAAGCCCTTCTACGTGGGCACCTACTTCCCGCCCACGGAGCGGTACGGCCGGCCGGGCTTCCGGCAGGTGCTGATGGCGCTGGTGCGCGCCTGGCGGGAGAAGCGCAGCGAGGTGGAGCAGGTCGCGGCCCAGTGGGCGGACGGGATCGCCCGGAGCGACGCCCTGGACGTCGTGACCGGGGACCTCCCGGACCGGCAGCTCATCACCGACGCCGCCCGGGCCTTCGCGGCCCGCATCGACCCGCGGCACGGCGGCTTCGGCGGGGCGCCCAAGTTCCCCAACACCTTCGCCCTGGAGCTGATGCTGCGCCACTGGAAGGCCTCGGGCGACGGGCTCTACCTGAAGCTCGTCACGCTCACCCTGCGGAAGATGGCCGAGGGCGGCATCTACGACCAGCTGGGCGGCGGGTTCCACCGGTACTCCGTGGACGAGCGCTGGGCGGTGCCGCACTTCGAGAAGATGCTCTACGACAACGCCGTCCTGCCCCTCCTCTACATCGCGGCGTGGCAGGCCGCCGCCGAGCCCCGGTTCCGGCGGGTGGCGGAAGAGACGTTGGACTACGTGATCCGTGAGATGACCCACCCGGACGGCGGCTTCTACTCAGCCACCGACGCCGACTCCGAGGGCGAGGAGGGCAGGTTCTTCGTCTGGGACCGGCAGGAGATCGTCGCCGTGCTGGGGTCCGACCTGGGGGAGCTCATCTGCCGGCACTACGGCGTGACCGATCGGGGGAACTTCGAGCACAGCGGCAAGACGGTGCTCCACATCGCCGAGCCGCCCGAGGCGCTGGCGCAGGCCCTGAACCTGCCGCTGCAGGAGGTCGAGGCGCGGCTGGCCGAGGGGCGGCGCCGGCTGCTGGAAGCCCGGGAGAAGCGGGTGCCGCCGTTCCGGGACGAGAAGGTCCTGACGGCCTGGAACGGGCTGATGATCTCCGCCATGGCCCGGGCCGGGCGCAGCCTGCGGCGCCGGGAGTACACCGACGCGGCCCGCCGCGCCGCGGACTTCCTCCTCTCCCACCTCGCGGACGGCCGCGGCGGACTGCTGAGGCGCTACAAGGACGGCCAGGCCGGCATCCCCGGCTACCTGGAGGACTACGCCTGCCTGGCCGCCGGACTCATCGACCTGTATGAGGCCACGTTCGAAGAGCGCTACCTGAACGAGGCCATACGGCTGACGGAGGAGACCCTGAGGCGCTTCTACGACGGCTCGGGATCCTTCTACCTGACGCAGTCCGGGTCCGAACCGCTCATCCACCGGCCCCGGGACCTGATGGACGCCTCCGTTCCGGCAGGCTCCGCCGTTGCGGCCATGAACCTCCTGCGGCTGCAGCCCTACCGGGGGGACGACCGCTTCCGCACCACCGCCGAGGAGGCCTTCCGCCGCCACCGGGACCTGATGTCCCGGGCCCCCGGCGGAACGGCGACGATGCTGCAGGCCCTGGACTTCTACCTGAGCAGCCCCACCGAGGTCACGCTGGTGGGCGGCGCCCCGGAGGCATGGCTGGAGGCGCTGGGGCGCCGGTACGAGCCGAACCTGGTGCTGACCCGAGTTGACGCCCCGCGTGATGACGCGCCGATCTGGGCTGGCAAGGCAGCGGTGGGCGGTGCGCCCACGGCTTACGTCTGCCGCAACTTCGCCTGCTCTCCGCCGGCGACCACCTGGGAGGAGCTGGCACAATACCTCGGGAGTTGATCTGCGCCCAACCTGTGACCACCGCGCCTGCGGGAGCATAGACTCTAGTGGTGGGTCCTGCTGACGACCTGCAAAGGAGGTGGCCCGCATGCTCTACGGGTCCAAGTTCCCTTCCACCAAGGTCTCCGGATTCTCGAAGTTCGTGCCGAGCTACTACTTCAAAATGCTCCCGTGGGGATGGGGCAAGTACGGTATTTGACGAAATGACGGGGCTGGCCGGCGAGCAGACCGCTCTGCCGGGGCAGCCCCGATTCTGTTCCTGGCCGCCGGTGGTGCGCAGTGCGAGTCGAGGCCGGTGAGGCGCGTGCGGCACTCGCCACCGTTGCGATTCGGCTTCGGACCGGCCGGGCAAGTGAAACTCAGGCGGTTGCGAGGCTTCATGTAAGCGTCAGGCGGGGCGGGACGAAGTCAGTTCATGGCGACGGCTGCGATTCAGGTCCGAACCGACTGGGCCAACGTAACTCAGGTGGTTGCGAGGCTTCACGTCGCGTCGTCGGACAAGCAGGGCGGCATGTCGTGCGAGAGGCGGCCGCTGCGCTCAGTCGTGGCGAAGGCGGCGAGGTATGCTCCGCTGCGGGGCCTGTTGCGACTCGACCTGATCCGGCCGAGGCCACGTCGCGCTGGCGGCCGCCGGTTTTCGACTTGGCGCCGACGGTTGAAGTGCAAGTGTGGCGGTTGCGGAGGCTGTACGGATCGTCGGGAGGCGCATGCGGGCCGTGGGCCTACCTAGAAGCCTGGCACAGCGAGCAGAGGTCTCGGGCTTCGCCGGTCGGAGAGCCGACGTCGAGACGCGCCCTGCTCGGGTCTGTGCGGTTTCCGAACTGACAGCGCATAGAATGGCAGCAACTGCGCTCATTCGGGTCGACTTGGGATAGTCTCGCCGCGGCCCGGTCCCACCGGCGGCCTCCGGTTTTCGACTTGGCGCCGACGGTTGAAGTGCAAGTCTAGCGGTTGCGGAGGCTGCGCCGATCGTCCGGAGGCGCATGCGGGTCATGGGCATGCCTGGAAGCTGGCACAGCGAGCAGAGGTCTCGGGCGTCGTCGGTCGGAGAGCAGACGTCGAGACGCGCCCTGCTCGGGTCTGTGCGGTTTCCGAACTGACAGCGCATCGGATGGCAGTAACTGCGCTCAGTCGGGTTGACTTGGAACAGTCTCGCCGCGGGCCGGTCCCACCGGCGGCCGCCGGTTTTCGACATGGCGCCGACGGTTGAAGTGCAAGTGTGGCGGTTGCGGAGGCTGTACGGATCGTCGGGAGGCGCATGCGGGCCGTGGGCCTACCTAGAAGCCTGGCACAGCGAGCAGAGGTCTCGGGCTTCGCCGGTCGGAGAGCCGACGTCGAGACGCGCCCTGCTCGGGTCTGTGCGGTTTCCGAACTGACAGCGCATAGAATGGCAGCAACTGCGCTCATTCGGGTCGACTTGGAGCATTCTCGCCGCGGCCCGGTCCCACCGGCGGCCGCCGGTTTTCGACTTGGCGCCGACGATTGAAGTGCAAGTCTAGCGGTTACGGAGGCTGTACGGATCGTCTGGAGGCGCATGCGGGTCGTCTGGCCGTGGCCCGGTCCCACCGGCGGCCGCCGGTTTTCGACTTGGCGCCGACGATTGAAGTGCAAGTCTAGCGGTTACGGAGGCTGTACGGATCGTCTGGAG
>NZ_JAGGLG010000018.1 GCF_017874315.1 Symbiobacterium terraclitae
ACTGGGCAGCCCTTGCCTTTGGCTAACGGGCTAGTGCCACCTCGCCCGTGTTGGACTTTCACCAACAAGTCAGCGCCCATGCTGGGCGCACCGCGAGACCGGGCAGCGTGTGGACCGCTGCCCGGTTTCGCGTTCACTCCCTTCCGCCTTTCCCGATGACCTCCCGGCCGATGATCTCCCGCATGATCTCGTCGGTGCCCGCCACGATGCGGGAGACCCGAGCGTCCCGCCAGAGCCGCTGCACGGGGTACTCCTGCATGTAGCCGTATCCGCCGTGGATCTGCAGGGCGTCGTCGGCCACGCTGAGGGCGGTGTTGGCCGCCACCAGCTTGCACATGCTGATCGCCGCCGCCGGCTGGCCGCCGCTCTTCACCTCCCAGGCGGTGGTGTAGAGCAGGCGGCGGGCGGTCTCCACCCGGGTGGCCATGTCGGCGATGCGGTGGCGGATCACCTGCTTCTCGGCCAGCAGCCCGCCGAAGGCCTGGCGGGTACCGGCGTACGCCACCGCCAGCTCCAGGGCGACCCGGGCCCGGCCCACGTCCACCGCGGCCGCGATCAGCCGCTCGGTCTGGAACTGCCACATCGTCTGGTAGAAGCCCCGGTTCTCCTCCCCCAGGAGCGCGTCGGCCGGCAGCCGCACCTGGTCGAACTGCAGCTCCGCCGTGTCCGCCGAGTGCTGCCCCGCCTTCTTCAGCTGGCGCGCCACCCGGAACCCGGGCGTCCCCTTCTCGACGATGAAGTGCGAGAGGCCCCGGTGCCCGCCCTCGGGAGACGTCCGGGCCAGCACGACGGCGAAGTCGGCGCGGGCGCCATTGGATATGAAGGTCTTGGCGCCGTCCAGGACCCACCCGTCGCCGTCCCGCACCGCCCGGGTGCGGATGGCCGCGACGTCGGAGCCGGTGTCGGGCTCGGTGATGGCCAGACAGGCGATCTTCTCGCCCCGCAGCCCGGGGACCAGGTACCGCCGCCGCTGGGCCTCGGTGCCGAACTTCAGGATGAGGGGCAGGGCGATCTCCGCGTGCACCGCCGCCACGGCCGCAGGCCCGGCGGCGCGGCAGCGCGCCAGCTCCTCGTAGACGACGATGCTCGCGAAGATGTCCAGGCCCTGCCCGCCGTACTCGGCGGGGTAGCGCAGGCCCAGCAGCCCCAGCTCGCCCATCCGCCGCAGGACGTCGGAGGGCATGAACTCCTGCGCCTCCCACTCCTCGGCGTGGGGCTGCAGCTCCCGCTCCGCAAACTGCCGCACCAGCCGGCGGATCTCCTCGTGCTCCTCAGACAGGAACAGCCGCTTCCACACCGGCGCCCCCTCCTCCCGCCTCACTCGCCGGCCAGCGACTCAAGCACGATCGCGTCCGCCTGGCCGAGCCCGCCGCAGATGGCCGCCACGCCGAACCGGCAGCCGCTCCGGCGCAGCTCCAGGGCGAGGGTCAGGACGAGCCGGGCGCCGCTGGCGCCCACCGGATGGCCGATGGCCACAGCGCCGCCATTGACGTTGGTCCGCTCCTTGAGCCTCTCCCACAGCGCCGGGTCCCCTTCGGCCAGCAGCTTGGTGGAGACCAGCGGGACCGCGGCGAAGGCCTCGTTGATCTCGATCCGCTCCAGCTGCTCGAGGCTCAGGCCGGTCACATCGAGGGCCTTCCGGATCGCATAGGCGGGCGCCTCGGCGAGCCGCCGGTGGTCGATGGCCACGCTCACGGCGCAGCGGATGCGCGCCAGCGGCCGCAGCGATCGCCTGCGGGCCTCCTCCTCCGCCATCACCACGACCGCTGCGGCGCCGGCGTCCAGCCCGGGGGCGTTGCCGGCGGTGACGGTGGGGCTGCCGTAGACGGTGGGGAGCTTGGCGAGCGCCTCCAGCGTGGTGGAGGGGCGCGGCAGCTCGTCCCGCTCAAACAGCTCGACCGCGCCCCGCGGCCGGGGCACCGGCACCGGCATGATCTCCTCTGCGAAGCGGCCCGCCTCCAGCGCCGCGGCGTAGCGGTGGTGGCTGCGCACGGCCCACTCGTCCTGCATCTCCCGGGTGATCCCGTGCTCCAGGGCCACCTCGCCGGCGTCGCAGGCGACCTTGCTGTAGCGCGGGTAGCCCGCCTCGTAGATCGGGTCGAAGAGCTTCAGCCCGCCCGGGCGGTGCCCCCAGCGGGAGCCGGGCAGCAGCAGGGGGACGTTGCTCATGTTCTCCGCCCCCATGGCCAGGACCACCCGCGCCCGCCCGGCGAGGATCGCCTGCTGGGCCAGCTGCACCGCGGTGGTCGACGAGCAGCAGGCGCGGTCGACGGTCAGCGAGACCGTGGTGGGCGGGAGCCCCGCCTGCAGCAGCGCCTGCCGCGCCGGGATGTTCTGCTGCAGCGCCAGCTCGGCGGGCATCGTGGCGCCGTAGTAGACCTCGTCCACCTCGGCCGGCTGGAGCCCGGCCCGCCGGACCGCCTCGGCGATCACCAGCGCTCCCAGGTCGATGCTGTGCATCTCCCGCAGGGCGCCGCCGAACTTGCTGAACGGGGTCCGCACCCCGGTGACGATCACGGCCTCCACGGCTCACCCCTCCTGTCGGGAAATCCGCTTGCCGTCCCTGTCGTAGGCGTAGATCCCCCGGCCCGCCTTCTGCCCGATGCGGCCCGCCCGGACGAGGTTGCGGAGCGTCTGGGGCGCCCGGAAGCGGTCGCCGAAGGCTTTCACCAGCTCGTCGCTGACTGCCAGCGCCGTGTCCAGGCCGGTGAGGTCCACCGTCTCCAGGGGCCCCATTGCGTGGCCGAGGCCCAGCCGGCACGCCCGGTCCACGTCCTCGGGGCTCGCCAGACCCTCTTCCACGATCCGCATCGCCTCCAGGGCCAGGGCGCTGATCAGCCGGGAGGTGATGAACCCCTGCGAGTCCCTGCAGGTGACGATCTCCTTGCCCATCCGCCGGCTCACCGCCACCACGGTGGCGTAGGTCTCGTCCGACGTCTGCAGGCCGCGGATGATCTCGATGAGCCGCATGAGCACCGGCGGGTTGAAGAAGTGCATGCCGCAGACCCGCCCGGGGCTGCGCACGAACGAGGCCAGCTGGGTGATGCTGTACTGCGACGTGTTGGACGCGATGATCGCATCGGGCCGGGCGTGCTGGTCCACGGCCCTGAAGACGGACTCCTTCACCGCGAGGTTCTCGGTGACGGCTTCGATGATCAGGTCCGCCTCGGCGGCCGCCGCCGCCAGGGATGTCTCCGGCCGGATCCGGCCCCGGATCTCCTCCGCCTGGCCCTCCGTCAGCTGCCCACGGGCCACCAGCCGCTTCAGGCTGCGCTCGATCTGGCCCATCCCACGGGCCAGCGTCCCCTCGTCCACCTCGTTGACCGTCACCGCATAGCCCGCCGCGGCCGCCACCTGGGCGATGCCGTGGCCCATGACGCCGGCGCCGATGACGCAGATGCTGCGTACCTCCACTTCGGTCCCCCTCCTGTCATCTCCCACCCGGTTGCGGCTGGAACTCCCCCTGAAGCCAGGCCACCCGTTCGCAGTCAACTCCCCCGGAACTCGGGCGGCCGCCGCTCGTGGAAGGCGCGGACGCCCTCGGCGTGATCCGCCGTCTGGAAGAGCAGCGCCTGGGCCGCCGCCTCCCGCTCCAGCGCCTCCTCCAGCGCGGCGTTGTGGCTCCGGTTGAGCAGCCCCTTGGCGAGCCCCATGGCGAAGGTCGGCCCCTGGGCGAACGCCTGCGCCATGGCCCGGGCCTCGTCCATCAGCGCCTCCTCGGGCACCACCTTCAGTGCGATTCCCAGCGCCAGCGCCTCGGCCGCGGGGAAGATCCGGGCCGAGAAGACCAGCTCCTTGGCCCGCTGCAGCCCGACGACGCGCGGCAGGAAGTAGGTCATGGCGACGTCCGGGACCAGCCCGACCTTGCCGAAGACCGCCCCGAAGGTCGCCTTCTCCGAGGCGATGACCACGTCGCAGGCCAGGGCGATGCTGAGGCCCGCGCCGACGGCGATCCCGTTGACGGCCGCCACCACGGGCTTGGGCAGGGTGGCCAGCTCATGCACCCAGCGCGTCCCCTCAGACATGTACCGGTGCCCCTCTGCCGGGCCGAACCCCTCGCCGATGGACTGCAGGCTGCCGCCGGCGCAGAACGCCCGGCCCCGCCCCGTGATGATCACGGCCCGGATCTCCGGGTTCTGCCTGATCTCCGGCAGCACCCGGCTCAGGTCGGCCACCAGCTCGGGCGTGAGGGCGTTCAGCACGTGCTCCTGGTTGAACGCGACCGTGGCAATGGGCCCCGACACCGCAAACTCCAGCGCCTTGTAGCTCACGAGCCACCCTCCCGTTGCGTATGGTTATTGTCATTACCCGAACATTCTGTACTACCGCATCAATTCGTGACAAAGGGTGCAGTCTCCTCCCTCCCCGGCTCCCTTGCTGCTCGGGCTTGACGGCACGGCGCGGTGCGACTGCCTGCTCAACGGAGGCGCGCGGGTCATCGCAAACAATTTGGCTATGCATTCGAACTCGTCAGCATGTTCCCTGAGTCATCAAGTCGGGGAGGGAGATGCGCATGAGACCCGTGCAGGACGTAACGAACACCGGCAGGGCGGGCGGCGTGAGGGGCGCGTCGGGTGCGGCCGTCCGGGCCCTCGCCATCGGCACAGGCCTGGTCATCTGGCTGTTTGTCGCCATGTTCCCTGTGGCGTACGCCACCGCGGCGGTCCCCAGCCCCCTTCGGCTCAGGCTGGTCACCGCCGCCATGGCCCCCATCTGGCTTGCGGCCGGCGCCTGGATCCGCCGGCGCTACGGCGCGGCATTCCAGGGCCCGCTGGTGGCGGGATCCGCCGTCCTGGCGCTGCTGCTGCTCGGCCTCCGGCTTCTCGGGGACGCCCTGGGCGTTCCGTACAACGAAGTCGCGTTCGGCTGGCCGGGCCTGCTGCTGGCCCTGACGATGCCGCCCCTGGGCGGGGCGCTGGGCGCCCGTCTCCCGGCCCCGCGGGAGATGCGGCTGGCTACAGAGGGAAAGATGGCGCTCGCCGCCGCCGTGCTGTGGGCGGGCCTTGAGTTCGGGCTGAGGCGCCAGCTGGCCCTCGTGTTCTTCCAGCTCACCGGCAGCCCTCCGGGTGGGGGGGTGCTGGCGATGCTGGTCAGCTTCCCGCTGCTCGCCCTGGCGGTCACCGGCCTGGGGGCCACGCTTGGCATCGGGCGCGGGCGCTGGGAGTTGCGGTGGGACCGGTCCGCCCTGTTGGCCGGCCTCGCAGGCGGTGCGGTGGTGCTGGCCCTGATCTCGGCCGCCAGCTGGGTCGACCGGCACCTCTTCGGCCAGGCGGCGACCTCTCTCGTCGCCGACTCTGGCAGCGCCGCCCTCCCGCTCTGGGTGGCTGCGCTCTTCCTGGTGACTAACGGGCTGGTGGTGCCGGTCGCCGAGGAACTGGCCTGGCGCGGGGTCATCCAGACCGGCTTCGGGCAGGCGCTGGGCCCCCTGCGCGGCCTGCTGGTCACTGCGGTGCTGTTCGCCCTGAAGCACGTGATCGTAGACTGGTCGGCCGCGCGGCTGACCACGCTGCTGGCGCTCAGCCTGGTCCTCGGCGTCGTCCGCTGGCGCCGGGGAACCGGGGCCAGCACCGTAACCCACGTGGTGATGAACACGGTAGCCTCGGCCCCGATCCTGATCGCCTCGCTGGGGGAATGACGGCGAGCCGGTCCGCCCGGGTACATGCGCCGCACGCGTCGAGGTCCTGCGCACGCCGCGCAGGACCTCGAAGCACCTGGAAGCGACCCATCTTGCGCGGCACGGCGCGTCCGATCCATACTTATAACCGTGAATATTCATGGGCAAGAGGAGGGTGACCAGGTTGCGTGGGCTGGCCGTCGTATGCGCAGTGCTGACCGTGCTGACACTCAGCGCTCCCGGGACCGCCGGGGCCGCTGAGCCCGTCCCGGCCGCGCCGCGCCCGGCGGCAGAGCAGCCGCTGGCACGCCGGATCGGGCAGGCCGTCCGTCAGGCGATGGCGGGCTTTTCCGGCGAGTACAGCGTCGCGCTGGAGGACCTCTCCACGGGGCAGCGGTGGCTGTACAACGCAGACAGGCTCTACCACCCGGCCAGCACGCTGAAGGTGGCGGTCGCGCTCTACGCCCTGGAGCAGTACCGCACGGGGACGATCGGCTGGCAGGACCTCGTCGAGTACACCGAGGACGACTTCGAGGACCCCGCGGGCCTCTTCGCAGAGGCGGAGTTCGGGGCGTCCTACCCCGTCGGAGACCTGGTGGACCAGTCCCTCAAGCACAGCAGCAACATCGCCGTCAACATGCTGGGCCGCCGCCTCGGGTGGGGCAACATCGAGCGCTGGACCGCCAGCATCGGCGGCCCCCTGACCCATGAGAACCGCCTGCCGCGCGCCAGCGCCCTGTCCGTGCTGCAGTGGTGGCACCACCTCGACCGGCTGGCGCACGAGGACCCGGCGTACGCCGAGCTGCTCCTCGAACCCCTGCGGGATGCAACCTACCGGGGGCGGATCACCGCAGGCCTGCCGGCGGGCGTGCCCCACCTGCACAAGTACGGGTCCTACGACGGCAACTACCACGACAGCGGCATCGTCTACGCGGACACGCCCTACGCCCTGGTCGTGCTCACCGAAGGGGCGCCGGTGAGCGAGGCGGACAGGGCGATCGCCCGCCTCTCCACGGCGGTCTACCAGGCCATGACCGGGCGCCTCTGGATCGAGCCGGTCAGGGCCCCAATCATCGAGTGCCTCCTGCATCAGTTCGGGATGGCCGCGTACTGACGCCTCACCCGCCGAACGCCGCGGCTATCCCGGAAGGATGGCGACCTCAAGCCCTTCCGCCTTCCCGGTGAGGAAGCGGAGCAGCGCGAGCCCCTCGGCCCAGAGCGCTTCCCTGGCCTCGGCGGGAAGCGGCCTGAAGGGCTCCAGTGTCAGCCGCGCCCGCCTGTCGGAGTCCTCCCACCGCCAGAGGCCGGCGACCTTCCCGTCGACCAGGAAGGTGGGCTGGACCCGCCCGCCGCTCAGGATCACGTGCTTCCGGAGCTCCTCGGGCAGCACCCGGGGCCGGTCCCGGTGCGAGAGCAGCAGGTTGTCCCAGACCGGCAGGAACCGTGGCGGCGCCGGGGTGGCGGAGAGGCCTGCCCAGCCAGGGCGTTGAGGCCGGCCAGCCGCTCCACCATGCGCTCCACGGGAAGGGCGGCACGCGCCAGCAGGTGCTGCCGCGCCAGCAGGGCGCGGTTCAGGTGCCCCTCCGTCAGCAGGGGATGGTCGCTGTTCCTGCGGGATCGTCCTGTCATGTCGGATACCTCTCAGTCAGAAGGCGCTTGCACCCGTCGCCGCCCTGCGCGTCAGACGGGCCGGCCCCCCGGCTGGGCTGCTGCGAGTTCCCGCACCAGCGCCACAGATTTCTCAATGGCAGCCTCACCGCCGGCGCCCACCTGGAGGACCAGCCGGAGGTGGGGCTGTTCCGCGCGCAGCTCGACGCCGGTCAGCCCGGGGATGCCGTACCGGCCCGGATCGGGGGCGCCCGCCCGAGGCGGCCGCGCGAAGTCGGCGTTGATCAGCACCTGGTCCCGCCGCCCCCGCAGCCGGTTCCACGCCAGGGCCAGCGGGAAGTCGCGCGGCTCCAGCAGGCAGAGCAACCGGAACGCGGTGAGGGGCGGGACCGGCTCGGCAACGGAGACCTCGAAGGCGGACCGGCCGTGCCAGCGGATCGTGGGGCCCTCCCCCACCGCGCCGACCGCCCCGCGCACGGCCCGGATCAGCTCGGCGGCCCGCCGCCGGTTGAGCAGCGCGCCGGCGAAGTACCAGACAAAGAAGACCGCCGCTGCGGCGACGGCGATGATCTGGCCCGTGTCCATGCTCTCGCCCCCGGGTCGCGCTCAGTGCATGTGCGGCGCGTGCTCGATCACCTCGTGCTCCTCCAGCTGCCGGTGCTTCCAGCTCTGGAGCTCCGGCAGCGCGTAGGGCAGCAGGCGGAGCCCGATGGAGGAGTTCATCAGCGGGATGCCGATCAGCTCGCCGAAAAGGATCAGGTTCATCACGTCGTTGTACTTGGCCCGCTCGTGCTGCAGCTCGTGGTACCACTCGAAGAAGAAGAAGCCCCACAGGAACTGCTTCACCTTCTCGCGCCAGTTGCGCGGCGGCTCGTGGAGCCGTCTGTGGCGCACCCAGGGCTCATGGCCGTGGCTGTGCCCGTGGTGGTGCCCCCCCATCGGCGTCACCCCCTCGCCCTTCCGATTCTGTGCCCGTATGGGAAATCCCTGCTCGTATCACCGAATGTTCCTTATTAAAGAGGAATTCAGCCCGCAGCGCAAAATAGATTACATTGACTAGCCTGAAAGCTGGGTCTAATCTGTCAACTTTTGCGCCAGGCGGTGCTGTCCGCACCGGGAGGGGGGATGCGCGGCCGCGAGGGCAGACACCGGGTGCGGTTCCCGATCCGAAACGCAGAGAGGAGGTAAGTGAAAGGATGAGCTCGCCGGCCCTGTTCGTGTTGCTGGCGCTGGTCGCCTACGGCATCGCGTACTTCGCGTACGGCAAGTGGTTCGACCGCAACGTGTGGAAGCCGGACCCCAAGCGGACGACGCCGGCCCACATGTACACCGACGGCGTGGAGTACTTCCCCGTCACCAAGTACGTCCTGTGGGGCTACCAGTTCAAGAGCGTCGCCGCCCTGGGACCCATCCTCGGTCCCTACATCGCCATCAACTACGGCTGGGCGCCCGCCCTGGCCTGGATCATCCTGGGCAACTTCTTCATCGGCTGGCTCCAGGACTACGGGTCCATCATGCTCTCCATCCGGAACCAGGGGCGCTCCTTCGGGCCCATCACCTACGAGTTCACCGGCCATGCAGGCCGCAACACCCTGCTCGGCTTCATCCTCTTCTACCTGCTGATCATCTCGGCTACCTTCATTTATTTCATCGCCCTCTTCTGGCACATCTTCCCCTCCACCTTCGCCGCGACCGTTGGCATCATCCTGGTCGGCGTGCTGGCCGGACAGCTGCTCTACAAGGTGCGGGCCAACGTGGTGATGACCACGCTGCTGGCCCTGGTACTGATCGCGCTGGTGATCTGGGCCGCGGCAGCCTTCCCGTTCCTACAGACCCCGCAGGGCGCGTGGCCGCCCAACCCGGCCCAGGGCGTCTCAGCCGGCGGCATCGCCGGCGAGTGGTCGCTCCTCGTCTGGGGCCTGATCGCCTGCGTGATCCTCTACCTGGCCTCGGTCCTGCCGCTGCCGCAGTTCATCCAGCCGATCAACTACGTCTCCTTCTTCCCCACCTTCCTGGCCGTGATCCTGATCCTGATCGGCGCCCTGGTCTCCGGCTTCACCGGCGTGCGGCTCGAGCAGCCGGCCTGGGTGGCCTTCAACCCCGGCGGGAACAGCCCGATGTGGCCGCTGATGTTCGTGGCCATCGCCTGCGGCTCCATCTCGGGCTGGCACAGCCTGGTCTCCAGCTCCTCCACCGCCAAGCAGCTTGACGTGGAAACCGACGCCCACCCTGTGGGGGCCGGCGCCATGCTCTCCGAGGGGCTGCTGGCCCTGGCATCGCTGGCGGCCTACATGATCATCCCCAGGGAGCAGCTCACCGGTTCGGTCGGCGCCTGGGTGGCCGGCGCCATCAAGTTCACCGCGCCGTTCCTGGGCGGCGAGGCGGCCACGGGCTTCCTGCGGGCCTACTTCGGCGTGGTGCTCATCCTCTACGCCCTGACGGTCCAGGCGCTGGTGACCCGGTTCTGGCGGCTGGTCTCCACCGAGGTCTTCCAGGGTCCGCTCTCGGTCCTCGGGCAGAAGCACGTCGCCACGTTCATCGGCCTCCTGGTGCCGCTGGCGTTCGCAGCCACCGGCTCCTGGAACAACCTGTGGCTCTACTTCGGCGGCTCCAACCAGCTGCTGGCGGGCCTGGCCCTGATGCTGATCACCATCCACCTGGCCCGCACCAAGGCGCCCACAATCTACACCCTGATCCCGGCCACGTTCATGATCGTGACCACGATCTCGGCCATCGCCTGGCAGGTGGTGAAGGTCTACCTGCCGGCCTTCCTCGGCACCACGCCGACGCTGGTGCAGTTCCCCTTCAACCAGTACCCGGCCTTCGCCAGGGCGATGGACGGCATCTTCGTCCTCGTCGGGGTGGCGCTGTTCATCCTCGGCCTGGTGATGGCGTTCCGGACCTACTCGGCGTACGCCGCCGCCGGCCGGCCGCCGGGGGCAGCGCCCAGGGTCTCCATGGGCGACGATTAGCGTGAGACAGCGGAGGTGACAGAGGCTTGGGTGAGTCGAAGCAGCAGAAGAAGGGCGGGTTCCTGAACGCCCTGAAGGGCGTCCTCTACGGCATGGCGAGCCACGGCAACGTCACCGCGGCGCTGCGGACCCGGATGCACATGGAGCATCTCTTCATGTTCATCACGCTGGGCGACATGCTGGGCATCCCGGTCCTGCCGCCCTACTACTCCCTGCGGATCCTGCCCTACGCGGTGCCCAACATCGAGTCCTGGAAACAGCGGGTCTTCCGGGAGCGGGACTTCACCGATGCGATCTACTAGCCGGCGCCCCGCCGGGGCCCGGCGCGAGAAAAGGAGGCAGTGACCGTGCCAAAGGGCTTGGGTGCCTACTTCGAGCAAAACCCGGAGGCCGAGATCGTCATCTTCGCGGGCAAGGGCGGGCTCGGCAAGACCACCAGCTCCTCGGGGCTCGCGTACTACATGTCTCAGGTGAAGAAGAAGCGGACGCTCCTCTTCTCCACCGACCCCCAGGCCTCGCTCTCCGACATCTTCGAGCGGAACATCTACGGCCAGGGCGAGGTGGAGCTGCTGCCCAACCTGTTCGTCGTCGAGATCGACGCCGACCGCAGGGTGCGGGAGTACCAGCAGCAGGTGAAGCAGAAGATCATGGACATGTACGGCCTCCCCGAGGTGCCGAAGGAGATCGACGAATACATCGACTCCACCTCGGCCGAGCCGGCCATGTACGAGAGCGCTACCTACGACGCCATGGCCGAGCTGGTGGCCAAGAAGGAGTACGACATCTACATCTTTGACATGCCGCCGTTCGGCCACGGCGTGCGCATGGTCGCCATGGCCGACATCCTCTCCAAGTGGGTGGAGAAGATCACCGACGCCCGGGCGAAGGTGGCCGAGTACGACGCGGTGGCCGCCACGCTCAAGGGGGAGAAGGGCCACGAGGACGAGGTCATGAAGGAGCTGATCGACATCCGGAACAAGATCAAGTCCTTCACCGACCTCATCACCGCCAAGAAGCGGACCGCCTTCTTCATGGTCCTGATCCCCGAGCAGATGGCCATCCTCGACACCGAGCGGGCGCTGACGATGTTCGAGAACCTGGGCATCCAGATGTCGGGCCTGGTGGTCAACCAGGTCTACCCGGCCAGCCTGCTGCAGCAGGAGGGCACGTCGGACTACCTGCGCAACCGGGTGGCGATGCAGCAGGAGCACCTCAGGACCATCGCCCAGAAGTTCGGCGACAAGGTGCAGTCGATCGTCCCCATGTTCACCCGGGAGCCCAAGGGGTTCGAGATGATCAAGACCGCGTCCGAGTACCTGATCAACTGCCAGGTGGAGCTGCCTTCCGCCAGGGGAGGTGTGGCGTAGATGGCACAGACGCTCCGGGAGTTCCTCGACAGCCGTCCGAACCTGCGCTACATCTTCACCGGCGGCAAGGGCGGCGTGGGCAAGACGGTGACCGCGGCCTGCCTGGCCTACCAGTTCGCCCAGGAGGGCAAGAAGACGCTGGTGGCCTCCCTCAACCCGGTCCACTCGCTCACCTCGGTCTTCGGCCAGAACCTCTCCGGCGGCGCCTTCCGCCCCGTGGAGGGGGTGCCCAACCTCTGGGCCGTCGAGGTGGACGCCTCGGACGTGGTGGCCCGGTACCGGGACAACATCGCCGTACGGGTGCGGGAGTTCCTGAAGTACGCCGACATCCCGGTCGACTCCAAGCCCTTCGTCGACATCGCCGTCACCAACCCCGCCTTCGAGGAGTCGGCGATGTTCGACAAGATGATCGACATCATGCTGAACGAGGCCAGGGACTTCGACCGGATCGTCTTCGACACCGCCGCGGTGGCCAACGCGATCCGGCTCATCGGGCTCTCCAAGATCTACGGCCTCTGGCTCAACCGGATGATCCAGAGCCGCAAGGAGGCGCTCTCCCTCCGGGTGCAGCTCTCCTTCCGGAAGGAGAAGGTCGAGGAAGAGGTCCGCAAGGACCCGATGCTGGCGGACCTGCTGGACATGAACGACCGGTTCACCCGCGTGAAGAAGCTGCTGGTGGACCCGGAGGTGACGGCCTTCTTCTTCGTCACGCTGCCGCTGACGCTCCCCATCTCGGTGGTCAAGCGGTTCATCGAGCAGGTGCGGGCGTACGACATCCCGGTGGGCGGCGTGCTGGTCAACTCCTGCATCCGGGCCGACGAGGCCCGCCGGGCGGCCGGCGACGAGTACCTGCAGAACAAGTTCCGGGAGCAGATGGGCTACATGCAGGTCATCGAGCAGGACCTGGGTCCGCTGGTCCGCTCGTACATCCCGCTCTACAAGTCGGAGGTCCACGGGCTCGACGCCCTGAAGCAGGTGGCGCGCGACATGTTCGCCCCGGCCGACGCCGCCCTCTACATCGCCTAGAGCCATGCGGGAGCAGCTTCTCGCCGCCCGCAACCTGGTGATGGGCACCACCAACATCCTCCTCCTTGCCGTGCCCGACGGCTGGCGGGTGCTGGAGGGCCCCTCCCAGCCCGAGATCGACCGCTGGAGCGAGCGGGCGGACCAGCGCTGGATGAGCGAGGGGCGGGCGACCTACCGGCTGGTGGCCGTGGCGCCGGAGGCGCCGGAATTCGCCCGGGCCGAGGTGGAGCTGCGGCTCACCGCCTCGCCCGGGTCGTCCGGCGAGCACGCCGTCCGGCACGGCTACACCACCGTGCGGCGGGGCCTCCTGCGGCGCCGGGAGGTGCCGGCGGCGCAGGTGGAGATCGACTGCCCGCCCACCCGCCGCCGGCTGCAGCTCATGCTCGTCCCGTCCCTGCGGGGCGGCGCTCCCACCGCCCGCCAGGAGGACCTGCGGCAGCTCGTGGAGGTCATGTTGGAAGGGATCCGGTGCCACTGACGCAGGAAGGCCCCTGTGGCAGATCGCTGCCACAGGGGCCTTGGCGCTTCGTTCATCACTTCTCCACCGGCCGGATCAGCTGCAGGTGCCTGCCCCGGCCGCGCGCTGGGCCCTGCCCGGGCTTCGGCTCGCGTGCGGGTTCCCCCACGTCGTAGATCACCAGGTCGACATCCGGGTTCCCGCCGACGATCTCGATGCCATACACGTGCTCCTGGGTGTGATCCCAGTCGATGTTCACCATCGTGAAGCCCTGCTCGGAGAGGTAGTAGGGGTGCGTGGAGACGGGCGTCTGCAGCCGCTCGCGCCCAGGCATGTAGACGTACCAAGCCCTGGCCCCCGGGTCGTAGGTGAGCTCCAGGTCCCCGGCCCGGATCCGGTAGAAAGGTGAATCCAATTCGTCGGGGTCCGACCCGTTGCCCCCGTGTCGGAACACCTCGACGTGCTCATCCCGTACACGCGCGTGCTCTCGTCCATCGGATACCCTTCCTTTCTGTGTCATCGTCCAGGGCGGAGTCGGATGGCCGCGTCGACGGTGCCGCAGCCGCGTTTGTGCTGCGCTGCGCCGCTTCACCCGGGCAGAGGGCAAGGCCGCTTCCCGCTCAGTCACGACGAAGGTGTTCAAGAATCTGAAGTACCCGGAACGCCGGCTCATCGGTGGCCGAAAGCGTCTGGGCGGCCAGCCGCCGCAACTCGTCCACCCGCTCGGCATATCGACCGTTGATCACCATGGAGACGTTCATCCCGTGGAACTGGAACAGTTCGTGCTCCAGCTCGGCCAACCTGGTGGCCATGGCCGGCCGCACCACCGGTGCCCACTGCTGGAACTCATGCTTCCACCCAGGGAACTGTGCCTCTGCGTAGTCACGTGCACGCAGGAGTTTGTCCCGCACCTTGTCGCGGGTGTCGTCGTAGCCCGCGCCGTACAGCATGCCGTCAATGTGGGTCGTTACCTCGCACAGGATGACCCGGTGTGAAGCTGGATCGATGGCGATCAAGTCGATCTCGCCCTGCCCCTGGTGGAACGGGACGTTGCGTGCGACAATCCGGATGTTCTGCACGTACTTGAAGTATGCCGAAACGAGGCTCTCGCCCATCTCCATGACTGCCATCCTCCTTGACTTGAATGGCGTGCCTGCCTCGGAATCACGCGCACGCCTGCGCGCGTCAACCCTCAGGATGAGAGTACTGAGTCGCCTTGGGAGTCTCCTGTCTTGGCGTAACACTCCGTGGTGACAACTGTCTGTCACTTACGGAGTGGGGCTTTTCAGGTTCAGTCGGGAATCTTCGCCTCCACCCCCAGGCACCCCGCCCCTGCAGTGCCATGGCCGTGTGCATCGACGTCCCCGGTTCGGCGAGTCTCCTCGGCCAGTTGAGGCCCTCGCTTCCGATACGAGCCGAGAAAGGATCCCCTGCGGCAGTTCCATCTGCCACAGGGGATGCAATTGCATATGAGCCTGCACAGCTAGACGGTGAACACCCCGCGCGGCCGGATGCCCGACCGGTCCAGCGTCTCCAGCGCCCGGTCCCGGTCCTCCGGCAAGGCCCGCACCGCGAGCCCGCAGTCGACCCGGATGGCGGCGGGCTTCTGCACCACCCGGCAGGAGAGGCCGGCGTCCCGGAGCAGCGACTCGGCCTTCAGCGTCTCGTGGGTGGAGTGGAACAGGAGGTAGAGCCTGGCCATCAGTCCCGCAGGTGAACGGCCACCATGGTCGCGCCCTCTGGCCCCGCGGTGAAGCCCCGCACCGCCCCCTTGGGGATCCAGGCCAGGTCGCCGGGGTTCAGGTCGTAGACCTCGCCATCGACAACCAGGTGGAGCAGGCCCGCCAGCACCAACATGAAGCTGTCGCCGGCCTCGTAGGGGTGGGCTGGCTTCTGCACGCCGGCGTCGATCCGCACGAGGTTAACGTCGTAGGAGGCGCCCCGACTGAGCTCCTCCCGCAGCAGGGGCGGGGAGCCGGCCGGCTTCGGGTCCAGGCAGCGGAAGATTCTGGGTTCCATGTTACTCCTCCTCCGGTTCGAACAGATCGTCGAGGTTGCAGACGCCCCGGATGGGCGAGCAGGCCCCCCACATGGGGCAGGTGATGAAGACCACCACCAGCGAGGCGATCATGCCCAGCTTGAGCAGCACCAGCCAGCCCCAGGAGGTGGTCACGAAGGGCTCCCAGCTCCAGCCGAACATCGCCCAGGCCTGCACCAGCCCCGAGGCGACAATGGTGGGGAATACGGTGCGGACGACGACGCGGAACCGCTCGAGCTGGAAGTTGGCCAGGATGACGGTGTCCATGTTCTCCCGCACCTGGCCGGCGGGCACGGCGATGAAGATGTTCCAGAGCGCACCGCCCAGCCAGGCGGAGAAGGCCAAGAGGTGCAGCGTCCGGTTCAGGGAGAGCAGGCCGCCGGCCAGCCCCGGCCCCGACTGGATCAGCACGTCCACCGTGCCCATGACGGCGACGGCCGCCGCCATGTTGACGAGGGCCGTCCAGTCCAGGCCGTTCTGCCGCCGGGTGTCGACGGGCCGCCGCCAGCCCAGCGCGATTGCGGCTCCCGCCGCCAGCAGGAGGGCGACGGCCAGGCCCGCCCAGGGCAAGAGGCCGGGGTGCTGCCGGCCGTAGATCGCCAGCTGCGCGCAGGCGAGGGCGATCCCCAGCGGGGCCAGGACCCTCTGCCACCGCCGGTGGAGCACGATCATCGCCTCGCCGTACTCGACCGCGTCCGCCACCGGCCGCATGTTCACGGAGGGGCGCAGGTAGAAGATCTTCCAGACCTCCGAGCCCAGGAGCATGGCGAGGAACCAGTAGGCCAGCCAGCGCACGGCCAGCAGCGGCCAGTCGATCCAGCCGTGGCGCAGGCCGGTGAGGATCGCCCCGGCCAGCGAGGCGCCGGTCACCAGGGTGAAGGCCACCTTCGGCAACATGTACTTGTCGAAGACCTTCGGGACCCGTCGGGGCCGGGCCGGGCGCACCGCAGCTCCCGCCGCGGGCCGGCCGAGATCCGGAATCGGCCGATCAGTGTCCAGCAAGCTCAGCGACCCCCCTTATCGCCTCTTCGATGTCGCGTTCCGTGGTAAAATAGCCCGGGCTCAACCGCATGGCCCCGCCGAGGGCGAGGCTCCCCAGGGCCTCGTGGGCGCCCGGGTTGCAGTGCAGGCCCGCCCGCCCGATAACGCCGAACCGCTCGTCCAGCAGCTCCTCCACCTCACCCGGGTCCATCCCCGCGATGTTGAAGCTGACCACCCCCGTCCGCTGCTCGGGCCGCTCCGGCCCGTAGACCTTCACCCCCGGCCGGCCGCGCAGGCCATCCAGCAGGGCGCCCGCCAGCTCAAGCTCACGGCAGCGGATGCGCTCCGGCGTGGTCTCCACCAGGAAGCCCACGCCTGCCGCCAGCCCGGCGATGCCCGGGACGTTGAGCGTGCCGCTCTCGAAGCCCTCAGGGAAGACGGCCGGCTGGTCGAGCTGGGCGGAGTGGGCGCCGGTGCCTCCCTCCCGGATGGGCCGCAGGTCGACCGCGGCGTCCACCAGCAGCAGGCCGGTGCCCTGGGGGCCGAGGAGCCCCTTGTGCCCGGCGGCCGCGAGGAGGTGAATGCCCATCCGCCCCATGTGGATGGGGTAAACGCCTGCGGTCTGGGCGGCGTCCACCAGGAGGAAGACCCCCGCCCGGCGTGCGATCTCGCCCAGTTCCGCGATGGGCTGCAGGGCGCCGGAGACGTTGGAGCCGTGGTGGGTGGCGATGAGGCGGGTGGCGGGGCGGAGGGCGGACCGCACCGCGGCCGGATCCAGAAGCCCCCGTTCGTCCACGGGCAGCCAGGTGACGGCGACGCCCTGCCGCTCCAGCGCCGCCAGCGGACGGCGCAGGGCGTTGTGCTCGGCCCGGGTGGTGATCACGTGGTCGCCGGGGCGCAGGAGCCCCTTCAGGGCGAGGTTCAGGGCTTCGGTCGCGCTGGCGGTGAAGACGGCCCGGGCCGGGTCAGCGAGCCCGAACAGGCGGGCGACCGCCTCCCGTGCCCGCATCACCTGCCGACCGGCGGCCAGCGCCAGCGTGTGCCCGCCCCGGCCGGGGCTGCCGCCGGCCCGGAGGGCGGCGTCCGCCGCCCGGTAGACCGCCTCCGGCTTCGGGTGGCTCGTCGCCGCGTTGTCGAGGTAGATCAAGGGGATACCCCCCTTCACTTCGTTGTTGAGAGTCATTCTCATTATCATGCAGACCGCGGCCGGACAAAGTGATCTGGGTCACACCCGCGTGCGGGCCACGGCGATTATAGTGAAGGCGCAGGCAAGGGGGTGACCGTCCCATGCGTCGCACACCGTTCATGGCAGTGCTCCTGCTCACCATCCTCACGGCGCTGTCCGGCTGTGGCGGCGCCAGCGCCGAGCCGCCGGCGGAGCCCGCCGAAGGCGAGGTCACGGTGGTCATGAAGGCCATGAAGTTCTCGCCGGCGGAACTCACGGTGAAGGCAGGAACCAAGATCACGTTTGTCAACCAGGATGCGATCGCCCACGACGTGGTGCAGTCGACGGTGCGGGGGCTCTGGAAGGAGACGCCCGCCTTCGACTCGGGCGTCATCAGGCCGGGCGAGTCGTGGACGCTGACGATCGACGAACCCGGGACATACCCGTTCCTCTGCAGCCAGGCCGGCCACTACACGGCCGGAATGGTCGGCACGATCACCGTCGTCGAGTAGCGCAAGGAGGCACCCCCGACCGTTGGGTCGAGGGTGCCTCTGTGCGTGTCGGACACGAAATGAAACGCCGCCCGGGGCGAAACGACGGGACGGTTCCTACAAGTCGGCCCCGAGCCACTGTTTCAGCTTGAACCTGACGCGCTTCTCGCCGTCGACGTAGTCCCGCGGATCTGCGCTCAGGAAAAGCCTTAGGATGTCTTCGATGTAGCGGCCGGGGAAGAGTTCGTTCCAGGCGGCGACATGTTCGTGGCCCTCCATGGTGCGGAACCCGCGGACCGCCTCACGGTAGTATGCTGACGCCAGAGCGGCATCCACCCACACGGCGGCGTCGCCCATCATCTCCCGCGCGAACCACTCCTCCGTGCCGTCGCCGCTCATCTCTTCGCTGAACACCCCGTCAGGGAACAGCCGGTCCAGCTCCAGGAGCGCCCGGCGGCCCGCCGCCCGGGCGAGTTCATGTTCGCCCGCGCGGTGGAACCAGTGGGAGGCCCGGATCAGGTCACCCACGGCGTCCAGGTACACTCCGGTCGACGGCCGGCGGACGGCCTGGAGCAGCATCAGTTTCGTCGTCCCGGACGTCTCGTGGAGCCGGCCCAGCCTGTCGTACTGCCCGGTCTGCCGGTACCAGTCGGGCAGAAGCGGGAACCCGCCAAGCCGTATGCGCTCGGGATCAGGGTTCACCTCCCTCCTCCAGTACTCGGCTGCCCCCCTCCAGTACTCGAACAACGCCCTGAACTCGTCCACGGGCCCGCCCCGGGCCCCGCCGGACGCCTCGTCCCCGTGCGCGGGCGGACGCCCCCCCGCAGCGGGCGTGCACTCCCTGCTCCGGATCAGCGCAGGCGGCTCGGGGAGGCCGTCGCCCTCGACACGGGTGATCTCCAGCCTTCCCGTGCAGACGCACACCACCGTGCCGGGCGGGTAGTCCTGGGCATAGTGCCCCCACGGCAGCGTCACCGCGAGCGTGAGGCCTGCGTCCAGCAGCAGGTCGTCCCTCCGGGCGCCGGTGACGGTGCCGTAAAGCTCGTACCCGCTCGCAGGGACCAAAGGCCCGGCGTTCGCATCCTGGCACCGCAGGAAGTCCGCATCCCAGGCAAACATGATCCGGGCTGCGTCCGCGGCCGGCGCAATGGATGCCGCGTGACACCGGAGCGTGAACCGGAGCGTCGAGCCGACCGGGTACCGCTCCCGTGCCGGCCCGGGGCCGAACTCGTCAACCACCAGGGGCACCGCGAGTTCGGAGAGGCCGAGCGCGATTCGCTTCCAGCCTGAAGCCCCCGCGTCGATGGCATCCAGGACCGTCGCCCGGTAGACGGGCAGAGCCAGCATCTGATCCATCTCCGCACCTCCCCGGTCGGCTCCTTCCTCGCTGGTCCTTCCCCCGTTGATCCGCGGTGGCAACCGGATGTTCCGGCGTCTCCCCGACCCGCGGCTGGGCTGCAGGGTCCTGAACGGATCCTGCAGGGGCCGGTGCCTCCTGTCTCGGGGGGCTCGCCAGAAGGCCCGGGGTTCAGGTCACCCCATGCGAAAATCCTCACAGAGGTACAATGTTATCTGTTTTTCCGCCTTACTCCTGCCGAAAGTGCGAAGCTCTCCAACAGTTCTGCCAGGACTGCGCCCGGGTGGGGTCGAAGCCCCCGCGCAACAAGGGAAGGGCGCCCTCAAGCGCCCTTGAGGTTCACCTCGGCGACGGCGGTGGCCAGCGCCGCGGCCCTGAGCGACTCACGGCAGCCACTGGCCGGCCTGCTCCCAGTCCGCGATGCGCCAGGTCCCGCCCACGGGCTCCAGGCGCCAGGTCATGGTGGACGCCTTACCGGTGAAGCTGCTCACGTACTCCATCCGCACCAGCACCGCGTCGCCGGCCTGTTCCAGGCTGAGGCGGGCCTCGTCGGGGAACCAGTCTTCAGCCTTGATGCTGGAAGGATCGCGGGTCATCTCCTCCCGCCAGTGGGCCGCCGCCTTGCCTGTGGTCAGCCACTCGGCCCGCTCGTACCAGTCGGCGCGCCAGTAGCGTAGCAGAAGGTCCCGGACCGTCGCCTCGTCCAGCGGGGGAGGCGACGACGCGCCCGCATCCGGGGCGGGGTAGTACGAGGAGAGTTCCAGCTCGCGCACGAGCCCGCCTGCGCCGAACCGCACCGTCAGCGCCGCGTGCGCCGACGGGCTCAGGTACCGCCACTCGGTTCCGTCCGGCGAGATCGCCTGCGGAGCCCCGAGCCGGGCGGCCACCTCCTCCGCGCACTGCCCGACCTCCACGCCGGAGCCGGTGCGACCCTTCGCCGCCACGAGGCGGTGCGCACGGCCCAGGCTGTAGGGCAGGTGGGCCACCACCGCGTCGTTGCCGAAGGCGTAGGTGCGGCCGTTTATCAGGCGGCCGTCGCCGAGCGCTTCCTCCAGCGCGGAGATCCCGGCGCGCAGGGGCGCCCCCATCACCGTCACTTCTTCCGCCTCCGGCTCCCATGTGCGCGCGGGATCCGGCACCACGGCGATCCCGGGTGTCTGGCGCGGCCGGAAGCGGACTTGCGCCGTGGCAGCCGGGATCCACTCCCAGGCCGGCTTGACCAGCAGTTCCGCCGTGCCCGTCTCCCCTTCAGGATCTTGCGTCAGGGGAACCGTAACGACGAACCGCCCCCAGTTGGCCCCGCCTCCCGCCTCGGTCTGCGCCTCGCCCAGGGGCGTGCCGTCGGCGTCGCGGACCACCACGCGGACCGTGTGGGCGTCTGCCGAGGGGTGCCCTCTGGCCGCCCGGGCGTACCCGCTCACGACAAACCGGCCCGGGCAGACCAGGTCGTGCGACGCATCGGTGATCGCAGCGCCGCGCCCGGGGACCTGCGCCGCAGTCCGCCCAGCCGTCACCGGCGACTCTGCAGCCGGCGCCGCACAGCCGGCCAGCAGCCCCGCCAGGGCGCACGTACAGGTCAGCAACTTGGCGCCTCGCTTCATGCGCACGAGCCCCCCTGTCCTCATGGCTCCCACCGGCCGTCCCGCTGCCATGCTGCGATGCGCCACACTCCCCCTGCGGGCTCGAGGCGCCAGGTCACGGTGGCCTCCTCCCCGGTGACGCCGCTAACGTACTCCATGTGCACCAGCGTCCCTTCCCCGGCCGGTTCCACGGCGAGGCGTGCGCCGTCGACGGACCAGTCCTCGGGCACCGCGATTCCGGGGTCCATGGACATCCACTTCCACCAGTAGGCCGACGCCCCGCCGGTGGTCAGCAGCTCCGCCCGTTCAAACCAGTCGGCTTGCCGGTAGCGCCGCAGCAGGTCCCGGGCCGCCGCCTCGTCCAGCGCCGGTGGCGCAGGCAGATCAGCCTCCGGGGCCGGGTAATGCGAGAACAGCTCGAGCCCGCTGACGAGTCCGCCCGCGCCGAACCGCACCGCCAGGGCTGCGTGGGACGCCGGGCTCAGGTAGTACCACTCCCGCCCGTCCGCCGCCATCGCCTGCGGCTTCCCGAGCCGGGCGATCAGCTCCTCCGCGCACTGCCTGACCTCCGCGCCGGCGCCGGTGCCGCCCCGGGTCGTCACGAGGCGGTGCGCCCGGGCCTGCAGGTGCGCCTGGTAGGGGAAGTACGCCCGCACCGCGTCGTTCCCGAAGACGTAGGTGCGGCCGTCGAAGCTGCTGCCCTTGCCGCGTACGGCCTCCAGCTCCGGGAGCGTCGCGCGCAGCGGCGCCCCCATGACGGTCAGCTCCTCCGCCTTCGGCTCCCAGGCCCTCCCGGGATCCGCCTCGACCGCGAACGCGGGCTCCCGGTCCGGACCGAAGCTCAGCGACGCGCTGTCGGACAGCACCCAGTCATCCCCGCGGATGTCCAGCACCTCCACGGTGCCCGACTCCCCGGCGGGCTGCCGCTCCAGCGGAACGGTAATCACGAAGCTCCCCCAGTTGCCCCGGCCGCCTCCGGCCTCGGACTGCACCTCGCCCAGGGGCGCGCCGTCGGCGTCGCGGACCCGCACGAGCACGACGTCCTCGTTCACCATGGCAAAGCCGCTGACGACCACCCGGCCCGGGCAGACCAGGTCGTGCGAAGCGGCTGTGATCGCGGCGCCGTAATCGGGCAGCGGTGCCGGCGGAAGGCCGTGGGTGTTGAGCACCAGCGGGATCCAGCGGCTCCCCTCCTCAGGGTTCAGGACGATCGGCGGGGCCCCGGAGGCGGAGCCGCCTTCCAGGACCGCCACCCCGGCCCCGCCCGGCTGTTCCCCGGCGACCCGATACCCTACGTGTACGACCCCCTGCCCCCACTCCAGGCTGGTGACGGTGACGGCGCCGGCCGGCCCGGGAGCCGCGATGAGGTAGGTGGCCCCCCCTTCGCTGAGGGTCAGCATGCCGCCGCTCCGCTCCACGGCTGCCATCCAGGCGCACACCGCCCCGGGAAGGCTCTCCCCCTCCCGCACGGGCCTCAGCCCAACCACGCCCCCGGCGACATCGAGGGGGCGGGCAACGCAGTCGGAGGGCGGCGCCGGGGGCGGGGTCGGCCCTCGCGCCGGTGACTGTGCCGGCGACTGCCCGGCGCAGCCGGGAAGCAGCCCGGCCAGGAGCAGCGCGCTCGTCAGCATCTTCAACGGGGGGGCAGACCAGCAGATAGAGACCCGCGATAGGATTGACCAACTGGCCCTCCTCGTCGTAAGCCAGCGGAATTGGCTTGCCATCCTCGCCGCATATGCAGAGAAGAATGATGCCTTCGATGAAAGCGATGAGGCCCAGGTTAGTGCTTGGCTATTGGAGCACGCCCTGGTGTGCGGCGACGGGAAGGGAGGGTAGTGTATGAAGAAGCGGTCACAACAGGCCCACCACCCGGCGCCGCCCCGGCTACAACGGCAAAGGAGTACCGCGGCCCCAGCCAACCGAACACATCGTTCGCACTCGATGTGCGCTGATCGTTCCCGCCGCGGGTCGTCCAGTTCCCAGCGGCAGAGGCTGGCGACACTGTCGCGGTCAGCATCAGCGCCAAGGGAAAGCAAAAACGCCATGCGGCGCCTGATCTTCCGCATCGTATTCTCTCCCTTCCTATCTCATGGTGCATATCGAAAGCAGGAACCGGAGGCGTTGCCCCCGGTTCGACCTGCGATGTCTACCTTCTCAGGTTCCAATTTCCAGCCTCGTACCTCTCACCAAGGCTGTAATTGCCCCAGTAACCCCACGGCGACCAGATCCAGATCTGATACTTGCCGGGCCAGTCGCGCGGAACTCTCGGGTCGTCGGGACCGTTGGCGCCCACCCAGTCCACCTTCGCACCGAATGCCTCGGCGATGAAGCGGAGAGGCACCAGGGTCCGGTCATCCTTAAGGATGGAAGGCTGGTCGAGGCGAACAACCTGCCCGTTCACCGTCGCCTTGTCGTCACCGATGATAAAGTGGATCGTGAGAGCATCCCGCTCGATCAGCACCTCGTTCGGCTTGTCGGGCGTCCAGGTAACCTTGGCCCCCATCGCCTCTGCCACGAAGCGGATCGGCACCAGGGTCCGGCCGGTTGCAGGATTCAGCCAGGCCGGGACATCGCCCTGCACCCGCTTCCGGTCAACCGCCACCACCGGGTGCTCCGGAGTGCCGCTAGTGGTTCGCGGCATGTCCAGCAGAATCTGCTCCCGCCGTTCCGTGTCGTACAGCCAGCCGCTGTCATCCCCGCTCCCGTGCTGAATGCCACCAGGATCGGGCGTACCGCAAATCTCCGGCATCACATCGCAGATGGTCTGGGTAGACGCGGAAACCCGAGCCGTCATCCCTGCGCTCGTCAGCGCCATGAACACGACCAGTACAGTCGCGACTTTGGTCAGGCTCTTCCGATAGGACCACTCCTTTTTCTTCATCATTTGGCATCCCTCCTAACTTCTATGATATGAAGAATCCCATATGCTGACAAGGCCACTTCTCCTCTCTCAGATTGATGATGACCTAAGATGACTCCCCCTCACTATAAGTTCGGGAGTTTGAATTCACCTTCTGAATTGGTTATCCCTGCCTGCAATTGCGGAAGGGAACGCCACGGGCCGCCCCGAAGGGCGACCCGTGGTTGTGGGGCCGGGGAAACGTTACTTCCCCATGATCGAGGTCATCAACCACCAGCGGTAACGCAAGTTCCGGGAAGCGCAGAACGATTATGCACCAACCTTCTGTACTCCAGTCAACTGCGTCCAAGATCCGTGCCCTGTACACAGGCAGGCCTGGCTGCGGGTCCATCACAGCCCCCCCAGGGAGTGGGAATGTAACTCCCGTGCTTCAGAATCGGGTATCCGTCTTGAAGGAGTCTGGCCATCTCTTGCGGCTTGAGCGGCCAATAGCCCTCAAGAGCCCGGCAGGTGGATAATCGCACCATCAGCCGCGGGCCCAGAAAGAGTACTCCTGAACCACCCCCGCAAAACCATGCCGCTTTCCTGTTCCTGTCGTTCTCAGATCACCGGTCAGACATGACCGCCAGGCCTCAAGCAGCTTCAGGCACTCCTCCAAAGCCACGCTCCTCTCATTCGTAGGTTGCGCCGCACCACACAACGGGATCTGAACCGGGATCGGGCTCCGTCAGGTATTCCCGCGGAAACGGCTGGTCCCCACGACAGGCCTGTGGTAGCGGCTCGTGTTCACTCTCGGGCACTTCTTGTTGATTGCGCTGGTCGATCACTCGTACCCGCGGCCCTGCGGCCCAGGTGCCTCACTCACTTCGCCCCTCCCCGGGTGACTGCAGCTCGTCACCCAAGATCGTGGTGAGTCCGAGGAGATAGAGCGCAAGGCCCCGGGTTGTGCCGGCCCATGAGATCGTGGGCCGGGGTTCGTCGCTCGTCCACTTGACCGGGGCCTTGGCGCCAAGGTGATAGCTCCCGATCACCTGGGCGACGCCGTTGATGAACTGCACCCAGCCGACGCCCAGGTTGCGCAACCGTTCCTGCACGTACTCCCGGTCTTCGAACCAGAACCGCATCTCGTTCGGGTGCCACCGCTGGCCTCTCACGTACAGCGGCAGCCTCTGCTTTCGCATGAGCGGTACGAGAACCTCCAGCGCCGAGACCAGCACCACTTCGCTCGCCCTCTGGCCGTGGTCATACTCCGGCGAGACGTCCATCCGCCGTTCGCACTCATCGATCAGGCAGTACGATCCGCTCCAGTTGCCGACCCCTTCGCCGATTTCGCCCACCAGCCCCTGGGCGAAGTCGCCCATCTCCATCAGCGGGGCCACGAACTCCGCCTTCACCCGCTCGTGCAGGTCGTGGCCCCACCCAGTGTACTCCTCGCTCCGGCAGATCTCGGCGATGCGGCCCAGCACCGCCCGTTCGGCCACCCGGAGGAAGGCGCCGTAGACCAGCGCGTCCACCGCCTTGAGCGCCTTCAGCCCGGGGATCGACCGGATGCTGTCCCACTGGACGTTCCGCTTCAGGGCAGACCGGTCCCCGGCGGCCACCAGGTCGATGAACGCCTGGGCCATCACTCCCTGATGGCGCCGTAGCCACGGCAGGTGGCAGGGCAGCGCCAGCACGTCCAGCGCCTCGGCCATGCTCTCCACGCTGAGGCCGCCGGCCTCAAGCGCCCCCCGCACCGCCACCGCAGCCCCCAGCAGCGGGTGGGCGAGACTTGCGGGCAGGTCGAGAGCGGTCAGGCTCGCCAGGAACGGCTCACAGGGATCCGACGGCCCGGCACCGGGCATGCCCGGGCCAGACTCGTCCACCGCCAGGCCCAGGCGTTCATGGTAGTCGAGCAGCGCGCCGTCCCCCTGCTCGGCGGCCCGCCTGATCAGGCGGATCAGCTGCGCCTGCTCGCCCGCGCGCAGGCGGAGGAAGGCTCGCCGCGCTGCCTCGTCCGGATCCAGGGCCAGATCGGGCGTCCAGTCGGGTGCAGGATCCGGCTCCGGCACCTCGGGAGGGGACTTGGGCCACGGCGGCGACGGGCTGGCCGTTGGCGGGTCAACCCGCGAGCTGAAGCGCAGCGGGGTGCCGGGAGGGGCCAGCACGCGCGCCAGATAGAGATAGTGACCGTGCGGCGGGAACCTGCTGATGATCGGGTCGGCCCCGGTGATCTCCAGGCCCTCCACCGGCTTGTCTGACCCCAGGTACCACTCGATGCCGGTGGCGCCCTGCACCGTCAGCTCAAACGAGCGGGCGATGGGCAGGCGATCCGCCTTCAGCCACAGGTGACCGGCCCGGGTGCTGACGTAGGTGACCGGTCCGGGGTGGTCGTAGGCGACCGCCGTCTCCCGCACCGCGCCCGGGGCGTGGAACGTAACCGTGTACGGTCCCGGCTTTCTCCCCGTGACCACCCGGACGGTGTAGTCCGACACACCAGGCAGCGTGGTGACGAAGGCCCACTCGCCGGCCCCGGTCACGAGCGGGGCGCCGCCGGCGTAGACGGAGATCGCCTGGGCGCCGGGGCAGTGGATACCGTAGGGCACCTCGGGCGCGAGAGTGACGGGGAAGCGGAAGGAGGTCAGGGCCGGGGCGTCGGGAAGGGTGTACGGCTCCGGCTCGGCCGGCAGCGTCGTGGCCCAGGCGGGCTGGGGGCCCGCCTGGGTTGACTCCGCGGCGCTGGTGGAGTCGGCCGTATCGGAGTTCCAGACCTCACGGAACTTGAATCCTTTGAGCCTGTGCATCCTGACCAGTTCCACGAACTCGTCGGTCACGTAGACATCCCCGGTAGGATGTTGGACCAGCTTGAAGATCAGTTCTCCTTCGAGGGCCTCAGGACGGAAGTGCGGGTTCCAGACACTCCATACGCGGCCATCTTCACCCCGGTTGATCTGGGACCGATCCTCATCCAGAGCATCGGTGAGGTTGGTCACGTTGTAGACGTAGTACTCCCCCGACTCGCAGTCGAGCGGCAGGAGTTCCCCGTTGGCCCGGAGCACATCGCCGATGCAGTCGACGGCGCGCCGGCTGAACACCGGTGGTCTGAGGAGAGAGGGGAAATCGCCGGGCGGTCGTTGCCGCTTGCGATTCGGGTCATGCTCCGGCCAGACTCTCACGGGACGCCAACTGTCACCCTTGGGTGTACCATCGAAGCGGAAGGCGGGTGTGTCCTCATCGGCAGTGGTCAGCGCTTCGTACTTATCCGAGTCTGAGCCAAGGCGGAACACTCTCATGCTCAAGCCCCCGTCAGAAGTATTTTCCTGCTTCTATGGCCTTCCATATATTCTCGAGCCTAGCTCTCAGGTCCTGCGCTGAGGTCGCGCCCTCGAGATCATAGTAAATCTTCTTGAAGTTCTCATCAGTGTGGATCCTTCGATGGATAGACTTGGGCATCCATGCTCCGTTATTGGGGTCGTTTATGCTCACGCCGAACCGCGCAAAGATCTCGCGGCACTTCTTGGCCCACTGATTGCTGTGGCTGTAGGGACAGATGTGATGGGCCTCATAGTCCCCAGCTGGCTTCGTCCTACCCACGGCCTCCATGTTCTGCCTCAGCTTATTTCGGCTCTCGTTCGGTACCGAACGGACGACCTGTTCGAGACGCCCCATCGACTCGGCCGACCGGAGCACCGTTGTGACGCCCAAACCTACTTGGGCTACGCCGGCAGTCACTCCGGCCCACGAGACCTGTACTGCTCCGGGCGTAGCTATACCGCCAGTCGCCAAAACAAGTGAGGCTCCGCCAGCGACGCTGCCGAGGATCGTTGCCAGTCCGGACGCAATCTCGTAGAGGCCAATCCCCAGGTTGATGGCACCGGCTACTTGCCGCCCGGCCTGGAACGCTGCTGATGGGATCCCATCCAGGTAGTCCCGGAACCCCTCGACATCCCATTCTGCACCCGTGATGTTGACAATGGTGATGCCCGTCTCTGCCTGGATGAGAACCGTCTCCAGTGCGATTCCCATCAGCGCTTCACCCGCGTTGGCCCCGTCGTAGAAGGCCTGCGTCGGGTTACTCCTGGCGTAGTATGCGTCCACCAGGAACATGGGCTCGCCTGTCATGTCAAACAGGTACTCGCCAATCACGCCAATGAAGCCGATGGCGAAGTCACCCATTCCCGTGGCTGCGCCGACGAACTCAGCCTTGACACGCTCGTAGAGGTCCTGTCCCCAGGTTGCATACCCCTCAACGGCCATGATCTCGGCAATCCGCTTCAACGTGACTCTGTCGGCCAACCACTGAAAAGCTTGCTTGACCTTATCCCCCCAATCGCGCCACCCAGCGATCTGAACAGGGCCGAAGGCAGACGGAACGCTCTGGTGCGCAACACCCTGCCCAGAACTCGCCAGAGCCGCCTCCTCGACCGCGGCCAGGAAGGCTGCCTCTATCGCCTCCACGTTGTACTTGAAGTCATCAAAGTAGTAGAGGTGAAGAGCCGAATCGAGCACTTCAACCAGTTCATCGGCGGCAAGAGTGTCATCTGCGATCCGATTCAGCATGAAGGCTCCAGCGCCGAGCAGTGAATGAACCATGGCGGGGGGCAGTCCGAGGTCGGTCAACCGAGTCCGTAGGTTCCACATGATCTCGAGTTGATCGGACGTTGACTGCAGGGTGATTCCGGCTGCCTCGCCAGCAGTCGATTCCGGGGCCCCAGCAGCCGCCACCCCTATACCGAGACTGCCATGGAACGCGACAAGCGTCCTGTCGCCACGCGCTGCCGCATACTGGACGAAGGCCAGAAGTAGAGCCTGGTCTGAGTGGGGCAAGCGTTCGAAGTCTGCCAGGGCCATCTCCACGGGACCCGGTGTCAGGTCGCCGGGGAGCGCGGGAAGAGAGTCGTTCTCCGGGAGATAGGTGATTTCGGGGAACTCAGGGGTGATGGGGTGTTCAACGTCCGCCGGGGGCAGGGGATCGTACGCAGAAACGAGGTGGAAGGACGTACCAGCGGGGGCAGAGACCTTCACATAATACGACTCACCCATTTTCGGCGCAAACCGACAGGTTCGCTCAACACTCCCGGTGCACTGAACACCAGTCACTGATCCTCCGCTGCCGTTCGTAACGGCCACGCCAGTGGCTCCAGTCACCGTCAGCAGGAAGTCGCGGCCGTCGAGTAGTGCGCCAAGCCGAACCCAAGCGTACCCCTTGGAGGAGCTGGTAAACGTCTGGGGCCCGTGCACGCGATACTCCCATGCAGTCTCGCGAGTCTCCCCTCGCTCATAGAACACAGTGTGGTACTGCTGCGACTGGGCTCCAGCAACCGCTCGAATGATGTAGTCGGTATGAGTGTCGGGTGTCGTGAAGAGCGCCCATGCACCTGAGAATGTGTGAAGCTCTTCTTCCCCCGCGTAGATGGTGATGGCTTCGGCCCCCGGTACGTTCAATCCGTAGAACGTGCTAGGTGACAGCTGAGCACGGAAGGAGACGGACCGGAATGGCGGCACGAAGAACGACTGGCTCTTGCCACTGGAGGGTACCGGCCCGTAGGCCAGATCAGGTCTTGACCCGTCCAGGGACGTTAGCGTGACGGTTGTGCCTTTCGTCCCGGAAACACGTGCATAGTAGGTTCCGTCCACATCGGGCCTGAAGTACCACTCCCCTGCACCACCACTGGTGCTCAGCTTGCTTCCGGCAGCTGTGTAGAAGGAGACAGAGGAAGCACCCGTCGCCCGAAGGATGAAGGTCCGGCCTCCCTTCACCCCGTCCATCCTGTACCACGTGTACCCAACCTGGGTGATGACACTCGTCATCGGGCCATGCAGGGGGTAGGCAATGGCGGTCTCCGGGTCCTCGCCCGGACGGTAGAACCTGAGGCCGTACTTCGTCCCGACTGTTGCGGTAACCTTCACGAGATACTGTCCGGCTGCTTCCGTGGTAAACGTCAGCCATTGACCGTCGCCTCTGGCCACCTCCTGCAGCCCGCCAGCATCCTCCCGGTAGACGGCCAGGCTTGCTGCGGATCCGACATTCAGGCCGTAGAACGTCCCGTCCTCCAGATCCACACGGTACCAGCCATCCTGGCCTGCCGGGACGTCATAGCTCGGTCCTGTCCCGCTCGTCACCGGTACCGGCCCGTAAGCTACCGCAGGTGCGGATCCGTCCACGGACTCCAGCGTAACCGTTGCGCCCTTTGCTCCGGACACGCGGACGTAGTAGGTTCCGTCAACGCTTGGCGTGAAGTACCTTTCCGCTCCGGTGCCACCGCCCAGGCTGCTGCCTGTCGCTGCATAGAAGTAGATGTTGGAGGCACCGGTCGCCCGCAGGATGAAGGTTCGGCCTCCCTTCACCCCATCCATCTTGAACCACGTATGGCCGGCATCGGTGATGACGCTCGTCATCGGACCGTGCAGGGGGTAGACAAACGCGGTCTCGAGCACTTCGCCCTGACGGTAGAACTTCAGACCGTAACTTGTCGCCTTCGCAGCGGTCACTTTCACGAGGTACCGTCCGGCTGCCGGCGTGGTGAACGTCAGCCACGGACCCTCGCCTGTGGCCACCTCCTGTAGCCCGCCAGCATCCTCCCGGTAGACGGCCAGGCTCGCCGCAGACGCCACATTCAGACCGTAGTACGTCCCACCCTCCAGGTCCACACGATACCAGCCGTCCTGACCCGCCGGGATGTTGTAGCTCGGTCCCGTGCCGCTAAGAGGCACCGGCCCGTAGGCTAACGCCGGCGTGGAGCCGTCCATCGACTCCAGCGTAACCGTTGCGCCCTTTGCTCCGGACACGCGGACGTAGTAGGTTCCGTCGACGCTTGGCGTGAAGTACCTTTCCGCTCCGGTGCCGCCGCCCAGGCTGCTGCCTGTCGCTGTATAGAAGTAGATGTTGGAGGCACCGGTCGCCCGCAGGATGAAGGTTCGGCCTCCCTTCACCCCATCCATCTTGTACCACGTATGGCCGGCATCGGTAATGACGCTCGTCATCGGACCGTGCAGGGGGTAGACAAACGCGGTCTCGAGCACTTCGCCCTGACGGTAGAACTTCAGACCATAACTTGTCGCCTTCGCAGCGGTCACTTTCACGAGGTACCGCCCGGCTGCCGGTGTGGTGAATGTCAGCCACGGACCCTCGCCTGTGGCCACCTCCTGTAGCCCGCCAGCATCCTCCCGGTAGACGGCCAGGCTCGCCGCAGACGCCACATTCAGACCGTAGTACGTCCCACCCTCCAGGTCCACACGATACCAGCCGTCCTGACCCGCCGGGATGTTGTAGCTCGGTCCCGTGCCGCTAAGAGGCACCGGCCCGTAGGCTAACGCCGGCGTGGAGCCGTCCATCGACTCCAGCGTAACCGTTGCGCCCTTTGCTCCGGACACGCGGACGTAGTAGGTTCCGTCAACGCTCGGCGTGAAGTACCTTTCCGCTCCGGTGCCGCCGCCCAGGCTGCTGCCTGTCGCTGCATAGAAGTAGATGTTGGAGGCACCGGTCGCCCGCAGGATGAAGGTTCGGCCTCCCTTCACCCCATCCATCTTGTACCACGTATGGCCGGCATCGGTGATGACGCTCGTCATCGGACCGTGCAGGGGGTAGACAAACGCGGTCTCGAGCACTTCGCCCTGACGGTAGAACTTCAGACCATAACTTGTCGCCTTCGCAGCGGTGACTTTCACGAGGTACCGCCCGGCTGCCGGTGTGGTGAACGTCAGCCACGGACCCTCGCCTGTGGCCACCTCCTGCAGCCCGCCAGCATCCTCCCGGTAGACGGCCAGGCTCGCCGCAGACGCCACATTCAGACCGTAGTACGTCCCACCCTCCAGGTCCACACGATACCAGCCATCCTGACCCGCCGGGATGTAGTAGCTCGGTCCTGTGCCGCTCGTCGCCGGCACGGGCCCGTAAGCTACCACAGGTGCGGATCCGTCCACCGACTCCAGCGTAACCGTTGCGCCCTTCGCTCCGGACACGCGGACGTAGTAGGTTCCGTCGACGCTTGGCGTGAAGGACCTTTCCGCTCCGGTGCCGCCGTCCAGGCTGCTGCCTGTCGCTGTATAGAAGTAGATGTTGGAGGCGCCGGTCGTCCTCAGGATGAAGGTCCGGCCTCCCTTCACCCCGTCCATCCTGTACCACGTATAGCCAACATCGGTGATGACGCTGGTCATCGGGCCGTGCAGGGGGTAGACAAACGCGGTCTCGAGTGCCTCACCCTGGCGGTAGAACTTCAGCCTATAGCTCGTCGCCTTCTCGGCGGTCACTTTCACGAGATACCGGCCGGCTGCCGGCGTGGTGAAGGTCAGCCACGGCCCCTCACCTGTGGCCACCTCCTGCAGCCCGCCTGCCCCCTCGCGATAGATGGCCAGGCTCGCCGCAGACGCCACATTCAGACCGTAGTACGTCCCACCCTCCAGGTCCACGCGATACCAGCCATCCTGAGCAGCCGGGATGTAGTAGCTCGGTCCTGTGCCGCTCGTCGCCGGTACGGGCCCGTAGGCTGACGCCGGCGTGGTGCCGTCCATCGATTCCAAAGTGACCGTTGCGCCCTTCGCTCCCGTCACTTTGGCATAATACGTCCCGTCCGAACTGGGCTTGAAGAACCACTCCCCACCGCTGCCTTCTCCGGTCTCGCTGCTACCGGTGGCAGTGTAAAAGGAGACGGAAGAGGCACTCGTCACCCTCAGGATGAAGGTCCGGCCTCCCTTGACCCCGTCCATCCTGTACCACGCGTAGCCAGCGTCGGTGATGACGCTGGTCATCGGACCGTGCAGGGGGTAGACAAACGCGGTCTCGAGTACCTCACCCTGGCGGTAGAACTTCAGCCTATAGCTCGTCGCCTTCTCGGCGGTCACTTTCACCAGATACCGTCCAGCAGCTGGCGTGGTGAACGTCAGCCACGGCCCCTCCCCTGTGGCCACCTCCTGCAGCCCGCCTGCCCCCTCGCGGTAAACGGCCAGGCTCGCCGCAGACGCCACATTCAGACCGTAGTACGTCCCACCCTCCAGGTCCACACGATACCAGCCATCCTGACCCGCCGGGATGTAGTAGCTCGGTCCTGTGCCGCTCGTCGCCGGTACGGGCCCGTAGGCTGACGCCGGCGTGGTGCCGTCCATCGATTCCAAAGTGACCGTTGCGCCCTTCGCTCCCGTCACTTTGGCATAATACGTCCCGTCCGAACTGGGCTGGAAGGACCACTCCCCGTTGCTTCCGCTGCTGGTCAGGGTGCTCCCGGTTTCGCTGTAGAAGGCAACGGAGGATGCGCCCGTCGTCCGCAACACGAACGTCCGACGACCAGTCAGCCCTTCCATTCGGAACCATGTGTAACCCTTATCAGTGATACTGCTGACAATCGGACCGTGCAGGGGGTAGACAAATGCGGCCTCGAGTACCTCACCCTGGCGGTAGAACTTCAGCCCGTAGTTCGACGCCGTCGTAGCGGTCACTTTCACGAGGTACCGTCCGGCTGCCGGCGTGGTGAACGTCAGCCACGGCCCCTCCCCTGTGGCCACCTCCTGCAGCCCGCCTGCCCCCTCGCGGTAAACGGCCAGGCTCGCCGCAGACGCCACATTCAGACCGTAGTACGTCCCACCCTCCAGGTCCACACGATACCAGCCATCCTGACCCGCCGGGATGCCATAGCTCGGTCCTGTGCCGCTCGTCGCCGGCACGGGCCCGTAGGCTAACGCCGGCGTAGAGCCGTCCACCGATTCCAAAGTGACCGTTGCGCCCTTCGCTCCCGCCACTTTGGCATAATACGTCCCGTCCGAACTGGGCTTGAAGGACCACTCCCCGTCGCTTCCACTGCTGGTCAGGGTGCTCCCGGTTTCGCTGTAGAAGGCGACGGAGGACGCGCCCGTCGTCCGCAACACGAACGTCCGACGACCAGTCAGCCCTTCCATTCGGAACCATGTGTACCCCTTATCAGTGATACTGCTGACAATCGGACCGTGGATAGGATAGTCAACAGCTGTCTCCCTCACGGTGCCCAAGGGGTGGAAGTGAACTCCTACTGACCGGCCCGATGACGGGATGACACGAACCTCATACACATCTGTCCAGTCCACACTGACCAAGAGCCATGGTCCGTCAGCGGAGTAACGAAGGCTACCGTGGTGGTAGAACTCCAGTGTCTCCGCCCCCGGCACATTGATCCCATAGACACCCTCATCCAAGTACACCCGAAACCACGAAGGTTCGTTACCCGGAATATAATAAGTTGGTACCGAACCGTTCGTAGCCGGAACCTCATAAGCGTATTCTGGCTCTGAGCCATCCACAGAGGTTACGGTGAAGTACTCACCGGGTGAACCAAAGACCTTAAGGTAGTATGTGCGGCTGATGGATGAGGTCCCAAGCTGACAGAAGACCGGCTTCCGGGCGGAACTGCAGTACCCATAACCAGATCCGTCATCCTTGAAAACGGCCGCTCGATCAGCGCCGTCGATCGTCAGTTCTATCGTCCTGTTGGGGAGCAGTCCGTCTAGGCTCAGCCAAGTATACCCTTTGGATGTAATCTCTTCTGTAAACGGACCATGCGGATAGTAGGGGATGGCATCCTGCATGGACTCTCCCCAGGTCCCGTTCGCCAGAAGATGATGAGTAGAACCTGGTACCAACTCACCCACGCGATCATCGGCAGGCAAGTCTCCACCATCGCGCGGTGGCTCGCCCGGCGGTTCCTCCGGCATGTCCACCGGCGGCTCCTCAGGCATGTCCACCGGCGGCTCCTCCGGAATGTCCACCGGCGGTTCCTCCGGCATGTCCACCGGCGGCTCCTCCGGCGTGTCCACCGGCGGTTCCTCCGGCATGTCCACCGGCGGTTCCTCCGGCATGTCCACCGGCGGCTCCTCCGGCGTGTCTACTGGCGGCTCCTCCGGCATGTCCACCGGTGGCTCTTCCGGTATGTCCACCGACGGCTCCTCCGGCGTGTCTACCCGCGGCTCTTCCGGTATGTCCACCGACGGCTCCTCCGGCGTGTCTACCGGCGGCTCTTCCGGCATGTCCACCGGCGGCTCCTCCGGCATGTCCACCGGCACCTCTGTAGCAATTTTACTCAAAAATTCATTCAAGTTGACGCGCGAACCGGACATCTGGCTCCCAACGTTGATGCCGTACGCCTGCCTTGCATAGGCCACTGATGTGACTCCCAGGGTAGGGGTAATCAAAATACTACATGCCACCATAACCGAGACCGCCTTACGAAGCAACCTCACTCACACCGCCCCCTTCCAGAATGCGCTGAATAACATAATATCGTTATTCTCTGCACACCGAACTTCCCCTCCTCTTTCTCGTTATATGCTACACATTCTTTGGATATGGTGTTTTTGATGATGAACGATAAAAGGGCACACTTCTCCAAGTGCGTTGCTACTCGTGGTCGTTCACCGTGGAGACGACGCCATGTCAGGCGAACAGCCGAGACTCCAGCCAGTGCTTCATCCGCTAGGCTACGCCTGTGTCTCCGTCCACGAACCTCCTGGGATCCACGCGGTGGAAAACCGTTCTTGAGCCGGAACCGGCTTTTCACTCAGCATCTTAGGTACGTACATGTTAGTTGTCATTCTTTAGCCGCTATTTAATATCATATCAGTAAAGTTGCCAAGGCGGCCGTTACCGGGTTGTTACAGAAGGAAGAGGGGCGCCCTTCGGCGCCCTTCGTCGGTTCCCTGTAGCCGGTCCAACGCCCGTGGATGATCGCCTGCGGCTTCGGCGGGCAGCCCGGCACCTAAATGTCCACCGGCACCTCGTCGTGGATGGCGCCGCGGATGGCGTGGCTCGCGGTGTAGACCGTGCCGCAGAAGACACGGGCCTTCTGCTCGATGGCCTGCCTCTGCCCGTCTTGGCGGATGGCGCTTGCCGGGGGGCGTACGTCTCCCAGTTCTCCTCCGGCGCCGGCCGGATCGAGTGACGGCGGATGGAGCGTGCCAATGCGTTCGGGCCCCTGCGGCAGGCGGCTGCCGCAGGGGCCCGACTGTGCCGTCAGCCCCCGAGCCAGCCCCTCGCAAAGCGGCCGGGGGCTCATTCCTGGCGCAGCGCGTCCAGAACCTGTGTGCGCGCAGCCGTGCGGGCGGCGAAGAGCGCGACCAGCACCGCGGTGAGCAGGCTAGCGCCTGCGACCGCGCCGACCAGCGGCATGGGGATCCAGATCGTCCAGCCGGCCGTGACGACCACCGACAGGTAGAGGAAGCTCAGGCCGGCAGCGAACCCGCTGATCAGGGCGCCCGCCGTCAGCAGCAGGTTCTCCGCCAGCACCATGCGGAACAGGAGCGGCACCGCGATGCCCGCGGCCCGCAGCGTCGCGTGCTCCCGCCGGCGGCCGTGCAGGCTGGCCGCCAGCGTGTTCACCATCGCCAGCAGCCCCATGAGCACCAGCACGCCCACGCCGGTGCTGAGGATCGCGCGCTGTCGGCGAGTCCGCTCGCGCAACGCAGCGCGCGCTTGCTCCTCGGTGCTCCAGGTGAGCTCGGGGATTTCGGCTTTGAGCGCGGTCAGTTCAGCCTCAACCAGTTCATACTGCTCCAACGGGAAGTTGATCAGCACCTTATCAAGTCTGTCGGCTTCCTCCCGCAGAGGGAGCTGGTCGTGATCCACCAGGATGTCGGTGTCCCACAGACCGGCCACTGGCTCCGGGATGACGGCCGCCACCCGCAGTTCGAACGGGTCGACCGTGATCGGAGGGAAGCGTTCACCGGCCGGTCCCGAAAGGCGGATCACGTCGCCCACCTGAAGCCCGGTCTGGCGGGCCATGGCGCGGGTGATCACCGCCCTCGGCCCCTCACCCAGCGCCTCGGGGGGAACCAGCCCCAGGTCGGCCAGCCCGTGCATGTCCACCGGCACGAGCGAAAGCCGCAGTCCCCCTCTCACCGTCTGGGACTCGGAAAACTCCGGGTCAACCGGATACTCCGACGCGTTGGCCCAGTCGACCCCCACGTCCCAGCCCACGGCCGCGGCCTGTACCACACCCGGCAGTCCAACGATCTTCTCCCCCTTCTCCCAGGCGACCGTATCGATGTACGTGGCCACCACCAGGGGTGTGGGAAACTGAGCCCGCAGTGCCTGCGTCTGTTGCTCTTCATACGTGCGAACCAGGGTGAACCCCACGACGGCGGCGGCCAGAGCGCTCCCGATGATCACCGTGGTCCACCGGCCCTGACGCTGCAGGCTCTCGGCGTTCCGCAGGGCAAGGAGCAACACACGGCCCCGTCCCGCCAGGAGCGGCCGCATAACCAGCATCGCCAGCCGCAGAACGGGCCACACCAGGCTGAAACAGGCCGCCACCCCACAGAGGCCGCTGAGGAGCGCCAGGAACAGCAGCAGTTCCTCGTTTCTTCCCCCGGGAACCGCGGCGCCAAGGACCTGGAAGAGCAGGGCGCCCAGCAGCGCGGCGAGGGGCACCCACCACCGGAAAGGCGCCATCGCCTCGTCCACCTCGGTCTGCCGGGCCGCCTGGACAGGCGGCACCCGCGTCGCGCGCCGCACCGGAATCCAGACAGCAGCCACCTGCAGCCCCCAGCCGAGCAGGACGGCGGGCAGGAGCTCACCGATGGACGGTAAGGCCGTGACGAGCGGAACACCCAGGGCGGGGGAAAGGATCCGGCCGACAGCCGGAGCCAGCACTATCCCGGCCGCCGTCCCCGTCAGGGCGCCGAGTCCGCCGAGCAGGAGGACCTCGACCAGCAGCGCCCGGCGGGCTTGCTTCAGCGTCGCGCCAACCGCCCTCAACAGGGCGATCTCCTGGAGCCGCTCCCGCAGGGTGAACTGGGTCACGCCCACCACCAGAAGCGCGCTGACCAGCAGGGTCAGGCTGCCCGTCAGCAGGCCGAGGCTTCTGAGCCCGCCTGCGGTCCGCCGCGCCTCGTCCGCCTCGAAAGCCATGTCCACCGTGAGGTCACGGGCAACTCCAGGATGCCTGCGCTCGAGGGCCTCTTGAATGTCATCTGCCGTCTGAAGCTTGAGCCTGGGATCGATCAACCGGATGTAAAAGGCGGTGATGGCGCCTGGCTGTCCGGCGACATCCTGCATGGTCCGCAGGGAGAAGTAGGCGAGTTTGGGAGTGCCGGCACGCAGGGGCGGCGATACGATTTCGCCCACCCGGAACGTGCGGGGCTGATCGGGGAAGGGAAGGGTCACCGTCTGGCCCGCGGCGATCCCCATCTCCGCGGCCGTCTGGTCGCTGACGAAGACCTCGTCATCCCCGACCGGCCGGGGCAGCCGGAAGAGCCGCAAGGTTCCGGGATGCGGGGAGAGGCCGACGTACCGGATGGCCTGCTCGGTCTCGAAGGGGTCGCCTATGAACGGGAAGTACGCCGCGCCGACCTCCCGCACGCCGGCGATGGACTCGATCTCCGCCAGGTCAGCGGGTCCGAACCGGGCCTGTCCAGTCGCGGACCCCACCACCAGATCGATGCCGCCGAACTCCTCCTGGATCCTGGCTTCGACCCCGGCCCGGGCCATGGCCGCCAGGCAGAGGACCGCCACGGTGAGCCCGACGCCCAGGGCGGCGCCGGCCACCGTCAGGGCGACCCGGCGCGGGCTGTGCTTCAGGGAGCGCCAGGCCAGTCCAGACGGCCGGAGCATCACGAGGCCTCACCTTCCACCAGGTGTTGCAGCCTGGTCAGGGTGTGCTGCACGCGCGCGGACCGCGTCCAGTCGCGCCCCATCTCCCACTCATCTACGATGCGCCCGTCCCGGAGGTACACAACCCGGTCGGCCCGGGCGGCCGCGACGGGATCGTGGGTCACCAGGAGGACGGTGGTGCCCTGCTCCCGGCAGACCCGCTCGAGCAGGTCGAGCACCTGCTTCCCGCTGGCGGAATCGAGGTTTCCCGTGGGCTCGTCCGCCAGCAGGAGCGCCGGGTTGTGGACCAGCGCCCGGGCCACCGCAGTCCGCTGCTGCTCGCCGCCGGACAGCTCGTAGGGATAGTGGTCGCGCCGCTCCCAGAGGCCGACCCGCTCCAGCCACACCCTGGTTGCGCGCTCCACGACGCCTGGGGCTGCGCCCTGCAGGATCAGCGGCAGCCCCACGTTCTCCCGCGCCGTCAGGCTGCGCACGAGGTTGAAGGACTGGAACACGAAACCGAGGCGGCGCTGGCGGAACTCAGTCGCCCCGGGCTCCCGGCCCCACTCGGGCACCGGCTGCCCCTCGAAGCGAACCTCGCCGCCCGTGGGTTGATCGAGCGCACCGAAGATGTGCAGCAGCGTGGACTTTCCGGATCCGCTGGGCCCCATGATCGCCAGGAACTCGGACGGGTGCACCTGCAGGTCGACGCCGCGCAGCACGGTCACCGGCGACCGGCCGCGCGGGTACTCTTTCGTGAGGCCCCGCACCTCAAGAACCGCCGCCATGTGTACACCTCTCCCGTGTAGGGGTGTAAGGAATGTTCAGCAATGGCTTCTACGATTCTCGGTGGCGATTCGTTGCAGGCCCTCACTTGTCGCCATGAACGTCCGGCTGGTAGCAGGTCAGGATCCGCTCGAGGAGCGGTCGCACCTCCGCGAGGCGACCGCCCGGGGCTGAGACCTGAACGATCTGCTCCCACAGCCCCGGACGCCAGAACCCGACGGCCAGCACCCACCGGTCGGGATCGAGCGCATCGGGTCCCTCGGCGAACAGCCCCTCGAGGCCGTTCGCACTCCGGAACGGCTGCGGATCCCGGTCCCTGAACTGCCAGCGGCTGCGAACCGACTCTTCCGAGGCTTCCTCCCGGAAGAAGGTGCCGGTCCAGCCCCACAGCTCACCGTCCGGGTCCACAAGGTTCATCTGGTCCCCCGTCACCGTGATCGGGCTCAGGTCCCACCCCGCGGGCACGCAGACCGTGCCGTGTCGCGTCTTCTCTGGGCTCAGCGGCACATCTGCGGGTCCGTCGGACAGGCCCGGCCCGGGCTGGTCCTCCGGGGCGGATTGCTCGCCTGGCGCCTCCTGGACCGGTTGGGGGACCGCATCGCCCTGGCCGGATCGTGCGGTGTTCTCGGCTTCAGGAGGCGACGGTCGAGAAGCCTCGGGATCCTGGATATCCCTGCCGGTCGATGTGACAGAACCCAAGACGATGACGGCAACCAGCGCGCAGATGATTCGCCAGTGGTTCACCTCATCTACCCCCTTTTCTCGGCCACGGCCGTGGGTCCCACACCCTGAAGGCTTGTCCCCCGGGTCTGCGCACGTGCTGACCGAGTCAGTGAACGCGAAAGGGGGAGCGACCCGCTCGTGGCGCTCCCCCGAGATGACGTGAGGCGTTGGGGTGCATCTACTGTGCCGTCAACCCCTGTGCCAACGCTGTTCCAAGTGGCCGGGACGTGACGTGCACGAGGACCATCTGAGAGCCCTGCGTAAGCCATACAGAGCCGCGCCGCCTGTCGGAAGGTTGAGCTTACGTCTCATTCGTCCAGGACGACCGAAAGGTACTTGTACTCCAGGTAGTCGTCCAGCCCGTGATGACCGCCCTCGCGCCCGAGGCCGCTCTCCTTGATCCCGCCGAAGGGCGCCTGCGGAACCGCCAGGAGGGAGTCGTTGACCGCGACCATCCCGTACTCCAGCGCCTCGCTCACCCGCACGGTCCGGCCGAGGTTGCGCGTGAAGATGTAGGCGGCCAGGCCGTACGGGGTGTCGTTGGCCCGCCGGATCACCTCGTCCTCGGTGCGGAACGTCATGATCGGGGCGACCGGGCCGAAGGTCTCCTCCCGCACGATCCGCATGTCGTCGCTGACCTGGTCGAGCAGCGTCGGGGCGTAGAAGTAGCCGCGGTCGAAGCCCGCTCCGGTCAGGCGGTGGCCGCCGGTCAGGACCCGGGCTCCCTTGCTGAGGGAGTCGCTGACGTGCTCCTCCACCTTCCGGTAGGCGGCCTCGTCGATGAGCGGGCCGACGCTGGTGCCCTCCTCGAAGCCGTTCCCCACGCGCAGCTTGCGCACCGCCTCCACTAGGCGCTCGGTGAACGCCTCGGCCACAGACTCCTGCACGTAGATCCGGTTGGCGCAGATGCAGGTCTGTCCGGCGTTGCGGAACTTGCTGATCACCGCTCCCTGCACGGCGGCGTCGAGGTCGGCATCGTCGAAGACGATGAAGGGCGCGTGGCCGCCCAGTTCCATGCTGACGCGCTTCATCTGCGCAGCCGCACCCTGCATCAGGTACTTGCCCACCTCGGTGGAGCCGGTGAAGGAGATCTTCCTGACCAGGCGGTTCTCGAGGAACTCCTTGCCCACCGCGGCCGGCTGGCTGGTGGTGACGATGTTGACCACCCCGGCAGGCAGGCCGGCCTCCTGGATGATCTCGCCCAGGAGCAGCGCGCTCAGGGGGGTCTGCTCGGCGGGCTTGATGACGACCGTACAGCCCGCCGCCAGCGCCGGGGCGATCTTGCGGGTGATCATGGAGGACGGGAAGTTCCAGGGGGTGATCGCCGCGACGACGCCCACCGGCTGGCGCAGCACCCAGATGCGGGTCTTCCGGGACGAGCTGGGGATCACCTCGCCGTAGACGCGCCGGGTCTCCTCGGCGTACCAGTTCAGGTACTCCGCACCGTTGATCACCTCGCCCTTGGCTTCGGCCAGGGGCTTGCCGTTCTCCTCGGTCAGGACGCGGGCGAGCCGGTCGACGTTCTGCATGATCCCGTCGTAGACCTTGCGCATGTACCGGGCGCGCACGTGGGCGGGCAGCGCGGACCACTCCGCGAAGGCGGCGTGGGCAGCCTCGATCGCGGCCCGGGCGTCCTCCGCACCGGCGTCCGGCACGGTGGCCACCACCTCGCCGGTGGCAGGGTTGGTCACCGCAAACCGCTCGCCGCTGGCCGCCTCGGTCCACTTGCCGCCGATGAGAAGCTGATAGGTCTCCGCAGGCACCGTCGATCCCCCCAAGCTCAAGATGGCGAACTAATCATACGGTTTGGGGCAGGGGCTGTCAACTCGCGTCGGATCCGATGCAGCAGCGCACACGGCGTCGCCGGCGAGTCCTGCGAGGGCCTGTCCGGCCTGTGCCGGCAGGGAGCGTCAGCGCGGGCCTGCGATGAACCGCTGAACGTACCCATCCCACTGCGGAGGCCGAGCGTCGACCTCCTCAAAGCGCCCGCCGGTGTACCGGTCGATGGTCTTCCGCCAAAACGCGATCGCAACGGCGTTGGACCGCTGCTCGCCTACTTCCCACTCACCGGGAAACCGGTCGAACAGCGCGAACGCCACGATACGGCCGATCCCCCTCCTGCGCCATTTCCTGGCGATGAAGAACTCGGCGATGACGTGGTCGGTGCGCTCGTCTCCCAGGAAGGACACCCGGTTCTTCAGCACAAATCCCGCTACGGCATCGTCGACCCGTACGATAAACGGAACCCGTCCGTCCGCCCGGCCGCCGGGGGTCCAATAATGATCGAGGTAGTTGTACTCGAACATTCCATGCGCGTTGAAGTCCTGCCCGTTGAACTCGCTGAGGTCATGTTGGTACAGCTGCATCAGGTTCCTGACCACCGTCTTGTCCTCGATCGTGGCGATATCCAACTTCACGTCGTACTCGCACCCTGGCATGGTCTCCACACCCCCGCATCCCCGCAGCCGTAGAAGCGGCTGGGCCTTCACCGTGCCATGAAGCCGTCCGCACACGGTTCGCCAAGGGAGCCCACGCCTGAAGCCTGGGAGGGTCCGGCCCCTCGGCCGGACCCTCCTCCGTTTTTACCCCACCTTCACCCCGCCCCGGCTGAACCACTTCTGCAGCGCCGGGTAGACGTCTTTCTTCTCCGTAATCGTCACAATCACGAACCGCGGGTCCTTGATCGCCGAGAAGGCGCTCATCAGCGAGCTCGTGTAGCCGCCCTCCCGGATCTCCCCATACCCGAACAGGTTCGAGACCTCCAGCAGCTTGTGCACCAGCTCCACGCACAGCTTGTTGTCGTTGTCGCTCCAGTTGTCGCCGTCGGAGAAGTGGAAGGGATAGATGTTCCACCGCTCCGGATCGTACCGCTCCCGGATGATCTCCAGCGCCAGCCGGTAGGCCGAAGAGACCCGCGTTCCCCCGCTCTCGCCCATCTTGAAGAACGCCTCCTCATCCACCTCCTTGGCCTCCGAATGGTGGGTGATGAAGACGATCTCCACGTCCTGGTACTTCGTGCGGAGGAACCGGGTCATCCAGAAAAAGAGACTCCGGGTGATATACTTCTTAAACTCGCCCATCGAGCCCGAGGCGTCCCGCATCGCGATGACCACCGCGTTGCTGCTGGGGCGCAGCTCCTGCTCCCACACCTTGAAGCGCAGGTCGTCATTGGTAAGATTGCCGAAGCCCGCCACGCCCCGGCGGGCGTTTCGCTTCAGGTTCTCCATGATCGTCCGCCGCCGGTCGAGGTTGGCCATCGGCCCCTTCTTCCGCACCTCGGTGAAGCGCACTTCCTCCGTGGGGACCTCCTGCGTCGACTTGGGCTTCAGGTCGGGCAGCCCCAGGTCGGCGAAGATCAGCTCCGCCAGTTCGTCGACCGTCACCTCGGCCTCGTAGTAGTCAACGCCGGGCTGATCGCCGGGCTGATTGCCGGAGCCGGCCCCCTTGCCCGCTCCCCGCGCCCGGCCGAGCACGTCGCCCACCTTCGAGTTGCCGTCGCCCTGGCCCACGCGCTTGCCCTGGTTGGGGTCGAACCGGAAGCGGTACTCCTCCAGCGTCCGGATGGGTACTTTGACCAGGCGCTTGCCGTCGGAGGTGATGATGGACTCCTCGGCGATGATCTCAGGCAAATTCTCCTTGATCGCCTCCTTGATCTTCTCGTTGTGCCGCGCCTGATCGATCGGGCCCTTGCGGTGCAGGCTCCAGTCGTGCTGGGACGTCGAGGCCATACTCCTCCCCCCTCGCTGCGCACCCGTCCGTGGTGCACTGGTCTTGCTCCAGTCTATGCGGCGGGGCGGCCCGAGACTGTGCCGCGGCGCGGATTCCAGGCTGCTTTCGCTGTCAGATTATTTGTGTGTATATTCGGAAAACGGAAGGACTCACATCCTGTGCAGGCGAATCCCCCCTCCCACGAGGGCGACAGCCCTCGAATACAGATCGGAGGTGGAACGTCCATGCGAACAGGGATCCATGACCGACCCAGACGCCTTGATCCCCGGCTGCTGCGGACCGGACTTGCCCTGCTCCTGACCGCCGCCGTCCCGGCTCAGGCGATGGCGATGGTCGGCATCGGCGTCCGTCCGGGCCCGATCAAGGCGGGACCGGGAAAGCCTGCTGCGGTCTCCGTGTTCGGTGATGCCAAGGCCAACGTCGAGGCGAAGGTCCAGTCCACCGTACTGGAAGCTTTCCAGGAAAACGACAAGGTCACGTATCTGGTCAAGATGAAGGTGCAGGCGGACGTCGCCCAAGCTGCGGCCGCCGCACGGGCCAAGGCGGCCACGCCGGCATCGGCCGAACTGGCCGCCCGCAGCGCGGTCATCACGAGCCTGCAGGAGGCGGCCGACATCTCCCAGGCCGGGCTCATCAGCTTCCTGGAGAAGGCCCGGGCCGCGGGCCAGGTCGAGTCGTACGAGTCCTTCTGGATCACCAACATGGTAGCGGTCACGTCCGACAAGGAGACGATGCAGAAGATCGCCGCCCGTCCGGACGTGGAAGCGATCTACGAGAACGAGAAGGTCTACCTGATCGAGTCCGAGATCGTGGCCGAGGAGGCCGAGGCCGGCACGCTCTCGGGTGAGCCCGAGTGGAACATCACCCGGGTGGGCGCGCCCGCGGTCTGGGGCCAGTTTGCGATCGACGGCACCGGCGTCGTCGTGGCCAGCATGGACACCGGCGTCGACCCCGATCACCCGGCGCTGGCCGACCAGTACCGCGGCCAGGGCGCAGCCGACCACTCGGCGTTCTGGTATGACGCCGTGGGCGGCCGCGCCGCGCCCTACGACGACCACGGCCACGGCAGCCACACCACCGGCACGATGGTGGGCCGCGACCCCGACGGCACGAACCAGATCGGCGTGGCCCCGGGAGCCAAGTGGATCGCGGCCAAGATGCTGGACGCGAGCGGCAGCGGCCTCTCCACCTGGATCCTGAACGCGGGCCAGTGGATCCTGGCGCCCGGCGGCGACCCCGCCAACGCGCCGGACGTGGTGAACAACTCCTGGGGTGGCGGCCCCGGCATGAACGAGTGGTTCCGCGGCGTCGTGCAGGCCTGGCGTGAGGCCGGAATCGTGCCGATCTTCGCCAACGGCAACGACGGCCCGGGCGCCGGCACGGTCGCCGTCCCGGCCAACTACCCCGAATCGATCGGCGTGGGTAACACCACCCGCGACGACGGCCTGAGCAACACGTCGAGCCGCGGGCCCAGCCCGTACGGCGAGATCAAGCCCGAGGTCTCCGCTCCCGGCTCCGGCGTCCGCTCCGCGCTGCCGGGCGGCCTCTACGGCGTCGGCAGCGGCACCTCGATGGCGGCGCCCCACGCAGCGGGCGTGGTTGCGCTGCTGCGGCAGGTCGACGCCAGCATGAGCGTGGATGAGATCGAGGAGATCCTCACCAGCACGGCCGATCCCATGACGAACGCGCAGTATCCCACCGTACCCAACAACGGCTACGGCCACGGCATCGTCAACGCCTACAAGGCCGTCGCCACCGCGCTCGGCATGCCCGAGGGCCGCATCTCCGGCCGCGTCCTGTCCCAGGGCGACGACCTGAACGGCCCCACCATCAACCACACCCCAGTCACGGAGGGCTTCAAGTATACCCCCACCACCATCGTCGCAGAGATCACAGATGACGTCTCCCTCACCGCCGTCTACCTGCGCTTCCGCCAGCCCGGCCTCAGCTGGTGGGGCATCGTGGACATGACGCAGACCTCCGGCGACTACAAGGGCGGCACCTTCGTGGGCACGATCCCGGCCGAGCTCTCCACCACCGACACGATCGAGTACTACATCGAAGCGGTGGACTACGGCAACAACCGTGCCCGCAGCGGCAGCCCGACCAAGCCGCACGTCATCAGGCTGCACGATGCGGCGACGCCCGGCTACTTCGAGGACTTCGAGGGCGCGGCGGCAGGCTGGGTCTCGGCCGGTGAGCCCGCAGACCTCTGGCAGATCGGCGAGCCGACCTCCGGCCCGGGCTACGCCTACTCCGGCACCCGACTGGCGGCCACCAACCTGTCCGGCCCCTACACCAACAACGCACAGGCCTTCCTGATCTCCCCGCCCGTCGACCTGACCGGTGGCCCGGCGGCCCTCAGGTTCAAGCACTGGCACAACCTGGAGACCAACTTCGACGTGGGCATCGTGGCTGCGACCACCGACTTCGGCGAGACCTGGGACATCCTCGCCCAGTACACCGGCGCCAGCGGCGAGTATCGTGAGGCGATCATCGACCTGTCCGCCTACGCCGGCACGCCCAACCTCTTCATCGCCTTCGTCCTCGACACCGACGGCAGCGTCACCCGCGACGGCTGGTACGTGGACGACGTGGAGATCTACGTGGACGAGGAGGCCCCCGACGCCCCGTCCGGGCTGACCGCGCAGCCCACGGCCATGGGCACCGTCGCCCTCCACTGGGGCGCCGTGACCGCGGCTGACTTCGACCACTACACCATCTACCGCTCCACCGCCAGCGGCGAGGGCTACAGCGCCATCGCCACCACGGCGAACACCGGCTACATCGACGGCGACGTGACCGCCGGTACCACCTACTACTACGTGGTGACGGCCAGCGACTGGTTCGGCAACGAGAGCGCCTACTCCGCCGAGGCCTCGGCGACGGCGGCTGCCGTCGAGATCCGCTTCACCGACGACATGGAGGCCGGGCCCGGCGCCTGGACCACGGACGGCACCAACAACTCCTGGGAGTGGGGCGAGCCCACCAGCGGTCCTGAGCAGGCCTTCTCCGGCCGGTACCTGTGGGCGACCAACCTCTCCGGCAACTACCCGAGCAACGCCAACGCCTCCCTCGTCTCGCCGCCGATCGACCTGAGCGGCCTCAGCGCAGCCTCCCTGCAGTTCACCCACTGGTACGCGCTCGAGCGCAACTTCGACTACGGCCTGGTGGAGATCTCCGCCGACGGCGGCGCCACCTGGACGGAGCTGGCCCGCTACACCTCCCCGGCCAGCGGCGGCGCCCCGGTTGGCCCGGAGAGCCCGCTGATCGACCTCACCGCCTACGCGGGCCAGACCGTGCAGATCCGGTTCCGGCACACCTCTGACGGCTCCGTGCAGTATGCCGGCTGGTACGTGGACGACGTGATCGTGGCCGGTGCCGCGTCCGGCGTGTCGGCGGTCGACCTGAGCTTCTCGACCGGCGGCGAGCCCGCTGCGCTGAAGGACGGCCAGAAGCCGGCTGAGTCCGTCACGCTGCAGCACCGCATCGTCAAGGGCGACGGCGTCAAGTCCGAGTACCGCATCGACGACGGTGAGCCTGCGGTGGGCATCACGGCGCTGCCCATCCGCGAGGCCACGGTGACCGTGCTCGAGTCGGGCCGCGTGGTTCGCACCAACCCCGCTGACGGCTCGTACACGCTGGACCTGCCGGCCTCCACCTACACGCTCGTGGCCGAGTCCTACGGCTACTACCCGCAGCAGCGCGTGGTCACCGTGGAGGGCGGCGAGGAGGTCACCGTCAACTTCCTGCTCGAGGAGATCCCCTACGGTCTGCTGACGGGTACCGTCACCAACTCCCGCACCGGCGAGCCGGTTGAGGGCGCCCGGGTCCACGTGGTCGAGGACGCCCGCGTCGCCCCGACGACCACCGACGCCGGCGGCCGGTTCACCCTGCGGGTGCTGGAGGGCTCCTACACCCTGGTCATCTCGCACCGGAACTACTACAGCACCTCGCTGTCCGTGGAGGTTCCCGGCAACGAGACGACCGAGGTTGACGTGGCCCTGCAGCCCTTCGTGGGCATCCCCGGCGAGCTGGCCCACGACGACGGCACGGCCGAGACCGCCTGGGCGATGTACGACGCCGGCAACGGCTGGGCTGTGCGGTTCACCACCGAGCAGCCTGTGCTGGTGACCGGAGCCAAGGTCTACCTGTGGGATGCCAGCTGGCCCGGCATGGGCGCTGACGACTTCCTCGTGGCCGTGTTCGGTGCCAAGCCGGACGGCTCGCCCGGCGACCTCCTGGCCGGCCCGCTGCTGGTCGAGGACGGCATCCTGGGCGGCTGGAACGAGGTCGACCTGCGGGCCTTCGGCGTCACGGTGCAGGGCGACTTCTACGTGGCGTTCATCCAGGCCAACGACCACCCGTACACGCCGGGCCTGGCCTTTGACGAGTCCAGCGACCAGGGCCGCACGTGGGAGTACGTGGCCGGTGGCTGGGGCCCGTGGACCGAGCCCAGCAACGCCATGATCCGCGCCCTGGTCTCCGTCGAGGTCGGCGCTCCGGTGATCACGCTGCCGGCCGACGGCACCTTCACCAACCAGACCGAGGTTGCGGTTGAGGGCAAGAGCGTCAAGGGCGCCACGGTAACCATCTTCGACAACGGCGAGCAGGTCGCCGAGGTTGAGCCGGGCGACGACGGCGTCTTCACCGCCACCCTCGAACTGGCCGAGGGCGAGCACGTGCTGACCGCGGTGGCCGCCAACGACGAGGGCATGACCACCGATCCCTCAGCGCCGGTCCGGGTCACCGTGGACCTGACCGCACCGGAGTTGACGATCACCGCGCCGGAGGACGGCGCCATCCAGAACCACCGGCTCCTCACCGTCACGGGCCAGGCGACTGACCTGCACCTCGCCGGCGTCGACGTGAACGGCACCGCGGCCGAGGTCAGCGAGGACGGCCGGTACACGGCCGAGATCATCGTCCGCGAGGGCGAGAACCTCATCACCGTCACCGCCACCGACCGGGCCGGCAATGCGACCACCGCCACCGTGACGATGACGGTCGACAGCACCGCACCCGAGCTGACGAACCTCCAGCCTGACGCCGACCTGACGCTGACCACCGGCGACACGCTCACCGTCTCCTTCGAGTCCGAGCCCGGCCTGGCCCTGGCTGCGTTCAGCATCGTGGCTGACCTGGGCGGCGGCGGCGCCACCGGCGACGACGCCATCCACGGGCTCGAGCCCGGCGAGGTCGCGATGACCGAGACTGCCCCGGGCCTGTACGAGGGCACGTTCACCGTGCCGGAGGGCATGAGCCTGCCGCAGGCCTACGTGCGGTTCCGGGCGATGGATGCCGCGGGCAACACCACCCGTGCCACGGCCCCGGGCAGGCTGACCATCGAGGAGGGCAGCCAGGATCCCGGCGACCCGGGCGATCCCGGTGATCCCGGTGATCCCGGTGATCCCGGTGATCCCGGTGATCCCGGTGATCCGGGTGATCCCGGCGACCCCGGTGACCCCGGTGAGCCCGCCGGTCCCGTGGCCGTCATCGAAGGCCCCGAGGTCGTCCTGGTGAACAAGAACGGAGAGTGGAGCGGCTCCAGCTCCTACTCCGACTCCAGGATCACCCGGTACGAGTGGGACATGGGGGACGGCTCCAAGCCCGTCCGGAAGGCGACGGTGAAGCACAAGTACAAGCAGCCCGGGACGTACACCATCACCCTGACCGTCACCGACCAGGACGGCAACACTGATACCACGACCCTGGAAGTGGTCGTCGTCGAGCCGCCGGAGGCCGTCATCAACGGTCCCGCGTCGGTGAAGCAGCTGCACGTCGCCTCCTTCGACGGCAGCCAGTCCGCCGGCTCCCGGATCGTCCGGTACGAGTGGGACATGGGCGACGGCCGGCCGGCCCTCGAGGGCCCCAGCGTCGAGTACATGTGGCCGCGGACGGGCACCTACACCGTCCGGCTCACGGTGACCGACGAGTTTGGACACACCGGCACGACCACCCTCAAGGTCAAGGTAACCAAGTAAGCCTCCGGGCAGGAAGGGGAGCGGACACGCGCTCCCCTTCCGCCTGTGCTGTCGGATCACGCGGCGCGCACCGGTACGGGGCATGGCGGGCTTCGCGCCTCCCGCGGCCTGTGGGCGCCGCGCCGAGGCCCTGGTCCCGCCCGCCGGGTGGCACCCATGGGGCTTCCTGCCCCTGAGGGTTTTCACGTACCCCGGGATGTGGGAAGAGCACCTCACCCGCGAGGGCGAGTGCAGGCTCACAAATCACCCCCAATTTCACCCGGCCCGACCTGCAAAAAGGTGGTAAACTTCCTCCGAGTCCGCCCTTTGGGAGGGAGGAAGATCTGATGAAGCGCCGCGTGATGCGCCAGCTGCGGTCGGCGCTGGCCACGCTGCTCTCCCTGGCGGGACTGGTTGTGGCCGCCATCCCGGCTTTCGCGCAGGAGCCGGAGGAGCAGGCCGCGTGGGTCCTGGCCATGGAGCACGAAAACCTCGAATGGGAAAGGGAAGGGGGACCGCTCTGCCGGGATACCCGGTACAGCGTGACCATCGAGGCCTCGGAGAAGGACAGGCTGTACCGGATGCCGGTGGAGTGCCCTGACCTGCAGACGCTGGCCCCCGGGGACTCCGGCCACGTGGGTACCTACACGGTGAGGTACGACGGACCGGGGACGCTCCGGCTGCAGTTCAAGGCCGAGGTGCAGGGCGTCCTGTTCTCGGGGGATCACCCCATCGAGCTGACGATCGCGGACAACAGAGGGAACACCTACCCCTCCGACGGGAAGTACCGCAACGTGCCCAGCCCGGGCCCCGACAGCCCGCTGGTCTTCACGGTCAGCTACTCCTGGGACCGCGCGGCGGGTAACGCATATCAGGGGCACGAGGGCAAGGTCTTCCTCACCCTCCTCGCCAAGGGCACCGGCCAGTCCGGCGGTGGCGGTGGCGGCGGAGGCGGCGGTGGCGGAGGCGGTGGAGACACCCCGCCTGTTCAGCCGCCCACCACCGAAACGGAGACGCCCACCCCCGTCACCACCGGCCGGGTGGTCGTCCGGGTGCTGGGTGACCCGTGGGGCGACGGCGATCTGATCCCGCTTCCCGGCGCCGCCGTGACCCTGGCATCCTTTGCGGCCGAGACGGACGACAGCGGGCAGGCGGTGTTCGAGGGCCTCCCGTTCGGCTCCTACACGGCCATGGCGACCGCCGCCAACCCGTTCAGCGGCACGTCACCGCTCACGGGAACGGGTTCGGCGACGATTACCGCAGAGGAACCCGAGGGGTTCATCACCATCGTGCTCACCTGGCCGCCGGTCCCGCGCACCCCGCCCGGCGAGCCTGCAGAACCGCCTGCGGAGGAGCTGACCGGCTCCCTCACCGTGCGGGTGCTTGACGCCAGCCCGCGCAACGCCGGCGGGCCGAAGCCCATCGTCGGAGCCGTCGTGCAGGTGGCGGACCGCGCCGGGTACACCAACGCGGACGGCGAACTGCGGCTCGAGAGACTGCCGCTCGGCACGTACACCGCCTACGCCGAGGCTGCCGACCCAGCCCGTCCGGACGGCCCGCGCCGCAGCGGCACGGCCGTGGCGACGCTCACGGCCGAGCAGCCGGATCAGACGGTCACCATCGCGCTCTCCTGGTCGGACATCAGCGAGGTCGAGTTCGCGCCCGGCGGAATCGCCGGCCGCGTGTGTGCGCCCCGGCAGGGCGGCGCCCGCATCTGGGCGACGAATGAGGCCGGCGAGACCGTCGCGACGGTGGTCGCAGCCACGGGACGGCTGGGCGTGTGGCTGGACTACACCCTGAACGACCTGACCCCCGGCGTCTGGACGCTGTCGCTCCAGAACCCGGGCGACCGGGAGGTCTCGCAGCGGGTCGTCGTGCTCCCCGGGCAGGTCACCACCGCGCCGGACTTCACGCTGGCGTGCACGGGCGACGGGCCGGTGGCGCCGCCCAACTTCGGCTACTACGTCGCGGGTGGCGTTCTGCTGCTCGCCGGCTGGCAGCTGCGGCGGATGGGCAGAAGGCTGCAGGGATGATACGATAACACTGCCGCAACATTCGCGGCCTATACTTCAACGGTTTGGAGGGCGTATCGTTGCTTCAAAAACTGCAGTTGCTCGCGCGGGAGGGCACCATCGCCGTCACCCACGCCTATCTCGGACATATCAAGCGCGAGGAGGACCGCAAGGTTCTGGCCCACGCCGATACCTACGCGTGGGACGAGGTCGACCAGAGCCTGAAGGGAATCCTGATGCAGCATCTCTTCCAGGCGTTCGAAGGCGCGCTGGGCGAGGTGAACTTCCCGTGCATGTACACCGGGGAGGTCCTGGCCGTCGACAAGGTGGCCCCGGCGGAGTTCGACCGGCTGAAGAACCGCCCCAGCGTCGAGGTGCTGGAAGCGATCCGGGACATGGACCAGGTACGGCCCGAGACGCTGCTGGAACTGGGCAACGTGCTGGCCTACAAGGTGATGGCGGCGGGCGCGGTCAAGAACCACATGGTGGCGGTCCTCCGTTTCCAGGCCATCCCCGAGCTGGGTGCGGCCCCCGTCACCTTCAGCTTCGCCACCCTCCTCGACCTGGACGACCGGGAGGAATCGCTCTTCGACGAGCGCACCGGCCGGTTCGTCACCCAGGTGCTGAACAACGTGATCAAGCGGTCCGCGGTAAGCCGCGCGGCCCTCTTCCCCTGCCTCGACGACAACGGGCGGGAGATCGCGGACATGATGGTCTACGCCGGCAGCGGCGCCGCCGCCTGGTTCAAGGCGCTGGAGGCCACCCGCCGCCTCAGCCCCCGCCGGGAAGGCCAGGCGTTGCTGCGGATGATCACCGAGCAGAACGCGACGGGCGAGGTGCCGCACGACCTGTTCCGCCGCATGGGCGAGGACCTGCTGGACCAGGCAAACGACGGCCTCAGCGCGGAGTCGGTGGTGCGCAGCCTGGAGAGGGCGGTGGGCCACGGCGTCGACCGCCTGGGCTTCCAGGCCCGCTGGGAGTCCGCCTTCGGCGACCTCTCGTACCGCCCGGCCTACCACTCGCTCTTCGGCGGCGGCGAGGCCGAGAAGCCCACGCGGATGAAGATGCAGGCCGGCGACATCGAGATCACCCTCACGCCCGCGCATCTGGAGTCCTTCCGGCAGGTCACGGTGGGCGACCAGACCTTCATCCTCTTCGCCGTGCCCGAACGGGCGCGGGTGGTGGTGGGCAAGGACCTCGACCTGCGGATCAAGCCCGTGGCGCTGGCCGACATCCAGCGCTGGATGACGGGTGAAACGGAGTAGGCGCTGCAGGCGACAGGACAGCGCAAGGCGGGACCGGGCAGGCCGATCCCGCTTACGACAGTCAGGCAGCGCAGCCGGGGGCGGACGGGCCCGCCCGGCCGCATCCCGGTGTACGCGCAACAAGGGCGGCTGAGCCCGCCCTTGTCATGGATACTAGCGTGCCGCAACCTCCCGCTCCACGCGGATGGTCACCAGCCCACGTCCGCCAAAGCTGGCCTGGTGGGAGACGTCCTCGTACCCCTGCGCGATGTGCGCCGCCGGGTCGAAGAAGAGCAGGTCCCGCTGGCGCTCCGCAAAGGTGGGATCAACCGGAACCCAGCCGCGGTCGGGATGGTAGTACTCCGCCCACGCGTGGCGGTTCTCCGGGCCCAGCGGCCCCGCAAGCCCGCCGCTGTCGGCCCATCCGTAGACCAGCCGGGCCGGGATCCCCACCGCACGGGCCATGGCGACGAAGAGGCTTGCGTACGTGCCGCAGGAGCCAACGCCCTTCTCGAACCCGGCCAGGGCGCCTTCGGCGGCGCCGGTCCGGCCGTAATCGAGGTGCGTGACGACGGCATGCAGAAGCGCCTCCACCTGCTGGTCGACCCCTGCTGCGCCGGCGACGGCGCCGCGGGCAAGCGCAGAGATGCCGGGGTGATCTGACTCAACGCCGGGTTCGGCGGCGAGGTACCTCTCGTGCACCGGACCGACGGCGGCCCGGGTGGCAACACCGGATCCCTGCGCCGCACTCAACTCGACGACGAGGACCTCCTCGATGACGAGCGCCCCTCCCGGCGCCACCTGGGGCACCTCGAAGGTGGTGGCCCCGCGGGCCGACCGCATCCGCACGCCCGTGGGGACGGAGCGCTGCGGCGCCCCCCGCAGGCGCTGGCCGCCGGCGTCGGCCGCGGCGGCGGGGAGCGTGAGGACCAGGTTCGTCACCGGTTCGGCGGTCGGGTTCTCGATCGTGATCCGGGTGCGCACCTCCACGGTCCGCGGGGCGGACCCTGCGAGGCCGACGGTGGATGCGCTGAGCAGCAGCACGGCGGCCGCGAGCACGCGCACCGGTCGTAGGGCATGCATTGCTGTATACACCACTTTCGGCAGCCCGGCTGTCATAGGCGGTAGGCCCTTAGACCCGTGGCTTTGCGTCGCCGCCTTTCGGCGGGTTTGCCTTTATCGAGTGTTGCTGTTACCCATGTTAGTCGTTAGGCGTTGTATCGTCAATATTACGATGATTGATTCCTTCTGGCTGCTGCGCGCCCCGTCGGGCCCCGGCCCGCGCCGAGGCCTCGGCGGCGTTCAGCTTCCGCCAGAGCGCGACCCACTTCCACGCGAGCGAAACCAGCACCACGGCCGCAAGGAAAACCATCGCAATCCGGATGGGGGCCATCTGCGCCCTCCTCACGCTGCTTGCGTTCGTATGGGCGTTCGACCTCGCGAACCGTGCCTCCTGCCTTCGCAAGGAAGGGATCGACCATGAAGGACCAGCTCCCACCCGCCCGCGGGCGCCTCGCTGCGCGGCTCGGCGCCCTTCTCCTGCTCGCCGGGGCCGTGCTGGTCGCCGTGCCGGCCATCCGGTGGGCCCGTGAGGAACTCGCGGACCGCCGCCAGATGGCGCAGGTGCCGACGCCGTCTCCGGTGATGCTGCAGAGCCCCGGCGACCTCGGTCGCACCGGCGGTTCCGACGGCCCCGGCCTCGACGCCGGTACCGGTGGCCCCGGCAGCGGCGAGGGCTCAAGTGTCCCGGACGGGGGCGGCTCCGGCGAAGGGGGCGCTGCGGCGCTGTACCAGATCAGCATCCCGCGCCTGAAGGTCTCGTACCCGGTGGGCGAGGGGGTCGACAACGACGTGCTTGACCGGGGCCCGGGCCACTACCCGCAGACCGTCCTGCCGGGCGAGGTGGGGAACGCAGCGCTGGCCGGCCACCGCACGATCCGCGGCCGCCCCGCCTTCTTCTACCGGCTGAACGAGCTGGAGCCCGGCGACCTCGTGCACGTCCACTACACCGACCGCAGCCTCACCTTCGTGGTCGAGCGGGTCTTCCTCACCGACCCTTACGACCTCTCCGTCATCGCCGCCACCGACTACCCGGCGCTGACGCTCACCACCTGCGACCCGCCGGGTAGCGACGAGATGCGGCTGATCGTCCAGGCCCGCCTCCAGTCCAACGGGCCAACCCCGCAGACGGGCCGGGGCCTGCCCGCCGGCCGCGCACTCGGCGCGGGACCGACTGGCTAGCCCACCGGTCCCCGCTCCCGCGGGCCAGCCTCTCGGACGCCGAGGCGCCTGCACACTGGCCCCACGCATGCAAAACGCCCCCGGGCAAGCCCCGGGGGCGCCTCTGTTCAATCCCACCTCCGCCGGTCCTCGAACCGGGGGCCGTCCGCCGGAATGGCATCGGCCGGCACCGACGCCACCTCGGGGTTCAGCCGGACCGCCGCCTGCACCGCCTGGCGCACCGCCAGCGGGTCGGCCGGCCCAGCCACCTCGATGCGGAGAATGTCCCGGTGGTGCGCGTCGCGCTCCACGACCGCCCGCCACCGCTCCACGCCGGCCAGGGTGGCCATGGCCTCCTCCAGCTGCCGCGGGTAGAGGAAGATCCCCCGGACCTTGGCCACATCGCCGACCCGGCCCAGCCAGCCCCGGAGCCGGAGCGACGGCCCGCCGCAGGGGCAGGGCTCCCCGGACAGGGCGCTCAGGTCGCCCGTGCCGAAGCGCAGCAGGGGGTAGGTCTCGTCCAGCAGCGTGACCACCACCTCCCCCGCCTCGCCCATGGGCACCGCCCGGCCGTCGGGGTCGCAGATCTCCACGATCACCCCGGCGTTCAGGTGCAGGCCCGGACCCTGCCCGCACTCGTGGCCGATCAGCCCCACGTCGGCGGTGCCGTAGGCCTGGTACACCGCCACGCCGTAGGAGGCGATCTCCTCCCGCAGGGCCGGCGGCAGGGGTTCGCCCGTCACCACCGCCCGGCGGAGCGGCAGGGAAAGGCCCATGTCCGCCGCCCGCCGCAGCAGGGCGAGCAGGTAGGAGGGGAGCCCGACGTAGCCGGTGGCCCCCACCGCGGCCGTCACCCGCACCTGAAGCTCCTGCTGGCCGACGCCCGCGGGGACCACCACGCAGCCCAGGGCGCGGGCGGCCGAGTCGAACATGAAGCCGGCCGGCGTCAGGTGGTAGCTGAAGCAGTTGATCACCCGGTCGCCCGCCCGGAACCCGGCGGCCTCAAGCGCCCGGCTGAAGCGCCAGAAGTCGGCCGCCGCGCCCTGCGGGTCGTAGATGTCGCCAGGGCTGACGAAGATGCGGGCCAGCCGCTCCACCGGTTCGGCCAGCAGCCCGCCGAAGGGCGGGGCTGCCGCCTGTACCCGGCCCAGCGACTCCTTCCGCAGCACCGGCAGGACCGCCAGCGACTCCACCCCGTCCGCGAGGCCAGGATCGACCCCCGCGGCCGCCAGCCGCTCCCGCCAGAAGGGACTCTGCTCCCGGGCCCGGGCGACCACCGCCCGCAGCCGGGGTTCCGCGCCGGGCGGAACCCAGCGGCTCAGGCCGCCGGGCCCGCCCCCTGCTTCCACTCTGCTCATGCCAACCACCGTTTCCTGCGCTTGTAGGCCTTGGCCTCCCGATAGCTCTTCCGCCCCACGTCGCTCAGGCCGAGGTAAAACTCCTTCACGTCTTCATTGTTCATCAGCGTCTCCACGGGCCCTTCCAGGACGATGCGTCCGTTCTCCATGATGTAGCCGAAGTGGGCGATGGAGAGCGCCACCATGGCGTTCTGCTCCACCACCAGGAAGGTGGTCTTCATCTCCTCGTTGAGCCGCTTGATGATGTCGAAGATCTCCCGCACCAGGCGGGGGGCGAGTCCCAGCGACGGCTCGTCGAGCAGCACCAGCTTCGGCCTGGCCATCAGGGCCCGCCCGATGGCGACCATCTGCTGCTCGCCGCCCGAGAGGTAGCCCGCCTTGGACCGGCGCCGGCTCACCAGCTTGGGGAAGTAGTGGTAGACCATCTCCAGGTCGCGCCGCACGTTGGACCGGTCGGTGCGGGTGTAGCTGCCCGCCAGCAGGTTCTCCTCCACGGTGAGGTGGCCGAAGACGTGGCGGCCCTCCATCACCTGGAAGATGCCCTTCCGCACGATCTCGGCGGCCTCCTTGTTGTTGATCTTCTCCCCCATGAACTCGATCGTGCCGTCGGTCACCTCGCCGTTCTCCGACTTCAGCAGCCCGGAGATCGCCTTCAGGGTGGTCGTCTTGCCGGCGCCGTTGGCCCCCAGCAGCGCGACGACCTGCCCCTCCGGCACCTTCAGCGACATGCCCTTCAGGACCAGGATCACGCGCTCGTACATCACTTCCACGTTGTTCAGGATGAGCACCGGACCACCTCACATCTGATCCGTTCTCCGGGCTACTTCCCCTTCGGCTCCACGAAGTCGGTGATGGCCTCGAAGCGGCCGTTCTTCACCTGGTAGATGCGGGCCTTGTCCGTGCCGCCGTGGTCGGTGGGCGTGAAGGTGAGCGGGGCGCCGATGCCGCCCAGGTCCACGTCCTGGAAGGTCTCAAACGCCGCCTTCAGCGACTCGCCCGTCACGTTGTCGCCGGCCCGGCGCAGGCCCTCGGTGAGGATGCGGCCGAAGACCCAGCCCTGCAGCCACTTCTGGGTGAGCTCCTCGCGCTTCTTGCCGATCTTCTCGGCGTAGGCCACCGCCTCGTCGATGCCCGGGCCCTCGTCGTACGGGAAGACGAAGGCCGGCGTGCCCACGAAGCCCTCGGCCGCGTCGCCCGCAGCGGCGAGGAGCGTCTCGTCCACGGAGTAGGTCATGCCCACCACCCGGATCTTGCCGCTCAGCCCCTGCTGCTGCACGGCCTTCAGCACCTGGGCGGTGCCCTTCACCACGTTCTGGATCATGATGAACTCGACGCCCTTGTTGTTCAGGTCCAGCACCTGGGTCACGGCGTCCGCCGCGGCACCGGGCAGGGCGGCGTCACCCACCCAGGTCAGGCCGATCTGGGCCGCATAGGCCTTGGCGTCCTCCAGCGGGGCCCGGCCGAAGGGGGAGTCGTGGAAGATCATGCCCACCTTGGCGTCGGCCTTCTGCTCCTTGATCCAGTCCAGCAGCACCCGGGCCTGCTGCGAGTAGGTGGAGGAGACGATGAAGTTGTACGGGGTGACCGACGGGTCCACCAGCGTCTCGGCGTAGGAGCCCGAGAGGTACGGGACCTTGTCCTGGGCGATCATCTCCTTCATCGCCTCGGTGTCGCCCGTGCCCCAGCCGAGGACGGCCACCACCTTGTCCTCCTTGACGTACTTCTTGTAGAGCTCGACGGCCTTGGGCACCTGGTAGGCGTAGTCGCCCCAGATCAGCTCCACCTTGCGGCCGTCGATGCCGCCCAGCTCGTTGTTGAGGTAGTCGAACCAGGCCCGGGCGCCCTCGGCGTGGGGCGCCCCCACATCGCCCGTCGCGCCGGTGATGTCGAAGATGCCGCCCACCTTGATCGGCTCCTTCGCAGCCGACGCGCCGGAGCCGCCGCCGGCCGCGCTGCCGCCGCCGTCACCGGTCCCGCTGCCTCGGCTGCCGCCGCAGCCCGCCAGCAGGGACAGGATCAGGAACGCCCCCACGAGTGCCAGGAACCCCTTCCGCTTGCGCATCCTTCCCCTACCTCCTCAGCGATGTTCACGGAGTTCTTGCACACGGCCCCCCGCGCCACCCCCCAGTGGCGTCCGGGGTGCCAAACCGCTAATAGCCAAAGGGCCAGAGGCGGAAGTAATCCTTGATGTTCCGCCACAGCTTCGCGAGACCCTCGGGCTCGAAGACCAGGAAGAGCACGATCGCGGCGCCGAACGCCGCATCCCGGAACAGCAGGACCTTCGTCCCGATGGACGGGAAGATCGGCCCCAGGGCCATCGACAGCTCGCGCACCACGATGGGCAGCACGGTCATGAACGCCGCGCCGTAGACGGACCCCATCACCGACCCCATGCCGCCGATGATGATCATCGCCAGCAGTTCGATGGAGAGGTGCATCTCGAACTGCTCCGGCGAGATGATCATCACGTAGGGCGCCCAGATGGCGCCGGCGATGCCCGCGTAGAAGGCCGAGAGGGCGAAGGCGGTCACCTTGGTCCGGAAGAGGTCCACCCCCATCACCTCGGCGGCCAGGTCGCGGTCGCGCACCGCCATGAACGCCCGGCCCATCCGGGTGCGCAGCAGGTTCTGGGCGAAGACGCCCAGCAGCAGCGCCACCGTCAGGCCGAGGTAGAAGTACCCGCGCTCGCCGTCGATCACCTGGCCGAAAAACGTGGGCCGCTTCACCGACATCGAGTAGATGCCGCCCGTGAACCACTCCGCCCGGGTGAAGAAGAACGAGAGGATCACCTGCGCCGCCAGCGAGGCGATGGCCAGGTAGAGCCCCTTCAGGCGGGCCGAGGGCAGGCCAAAGAAGGCGCCGACGGCCGCCGCGGCCAGCCCGGCCAGCGGCAGGGCCAGCCAGAAGGAGAGGCCGTGCTTCATCAGGTAGCCCACGGTGAAGGCGCCCATCCCGGTGAAGGCGCCGTGGCCCACCGAGATCTGCCCCGTCACGCCGGTGAGCAGGTTGAGCCCCAGCGCGGCGATGGTGTAGATCGCCACCATGTTGAGGATCGACAGGTGGTAGTCCGAGAGCAGGGCGGGGATCAGGTAGAGCAGGGCGACCAGCACCCAGCCCCGCGCGGCGGAGAGCGGCGTGGGGTGCAGAGCGTGGTCCTGCTCGTAGGTGGTGAGGTAGACCCCGCACTCCAGGGCGAAGGGGTAGCGCAGAAGTCGCAGCACAGGCCTACACCCTTTCGATGATTTCCTTGCCGAACAGGCCGTAGGGCCGGATCAGCAGGATGAGGATCATGAACGCGAAGGGCACCACTTCCTTGATGCCGGTCATGTACTGGTCCAGGTAGCCGCCCGTCAGCGCCTCGAGGATGCCGATGATGAAGCCGCCGAGGATGGCGCCCGGGATCGAGTCGAGCCCGCCGAGGATCGCCACCGGCAGCACCTTCAGGCCGTAGGAGGTGAGCAGCGGGTTGACGCCGGCGATGTTGCCGAGGAAGATGCCGCCCACTGCCGCCACCATCGCCGCCACCGCCCAGGTGGCCGCCAGGATCCGCTTCACGGAGATGCCCATCGAGAGCGCCGCCTGCTCGTCGTCCGAGGTGGCCCGCATGGCGATGCCCAGCAGCGAGTACTTGAAGAAAGCGGTGAGCAGCACCAGCAGGATCAGCGCCGCCACCAGACCCCAGAGGAAGACCTCGGAGATGGCCACCGGCCCGAGGATGACGGGCTCGCTGCGGAAGAGCCCGTGGAACGAGCGCATGTCGGTGCCCCAGATCAGGTGGATGAGGGCCTTGATGAGGAAGGAGAGCCCGAGGGTCACCATGATGATGGAGATAGGCGGCTCGCCGATGAAGGGGCGGAGCACCGTGCGCTCGATGACCACGCCCACCAGGGCGCTCACCACGATGGTGAGCAGCAGCGCCAGGACGAAAGGCACCTGCATGCTGGTCGTGAACGTGAGGCCGATGTAGGCCCCCAGCAGCACCAGCTCGCCCTGCGCCAGGTTGATCACCCCGCTGGCCTTGTAGATCAGCACGAAGCCCAGCGCCACCAGGGCGTAGAGGGCGCCGACCACGATGCCGTTGACCAGCAGGTTCAGGAAGAACCCGAGGCCGTCGTTCATACCGCTCCCCCTCCCCCTGCTGCCCGCTGCCCGGACTCCTCCGGGACGGGCAGGATCTCGCGCACCTGCAGCACCGTCTCGATCACGGCCTCCCGGCCGTCGCGGTAGCGCACCTTGCTCTGCACCGGGATCTCCTTCGCCCGGCTGTACAGCCCCTGGATCACCGGGTCGTACTTGGCGTAGACGAAGGCCCGGCGCAGCTTGCGGGTGCGGGTGAGCTCCTCGTCGTCCGCGTCCAGCTCCTTGTGCAGGATGACGAACGACCGGATGCGAGCCGCCTCGGGCAGGTCGGCGTTGACGCGGGCGATCTCGCCGGCGATCAGGTCCAGCACGGGCCCCTTCTGCGACAGGTCCTGATACGTGGTGTAGGGGATGGCGCGGCTCTCGGCCCAGTGGCCCACCGACTGCAGGTCGATGTTGATCATCGCCACCACGTAGGAGCGGCCGTCGCCCACCGTCACCGCTTCCTTGATGTAGGGCGAGAACTTCAGCTTGTTCTCGATGAAGTTGGGCGAGAAGATCTCGCCGGTGCTGAGGCGCATCACGTCCTTCAGCCGGTCGATCACCACCAGCTGGCCCGACTCCTCCTCGATGTAGCCGGCGTCGCCGGTGTGCAGCCAGCCGCCGGCCAGGGCCCGCGCGCTCTCCTCGGGCATCTTGTAGTAGCCCTGGAAGACGGCCGGGCTCCTGAGGAGGATCTCCCCCTCAGGCGAGATCGCCATCTCGCCGCCGGGCAGCGGCGTGCCCACCGTGTGGAAGCGGATCGCGTCGTCCCGGTGGAGCACCGCGATGCCCACGATCTCCGTCTGGCCGTAGATCTGCTTGAGGTTGACGCCCAGGGCGTGGTAGAACCGGAAGACGTCCGGCCCCAGGGCGGCGCCGCCCGTGTAGGCCCGCCGCAGCCGGGAGAGGCCCAGGTGGTCCTTGATGGCGCTGAACATCAGGAACTCGCCCAGGGCGTAAAGCAGGCGATCTTTGAGGGGCACGGGCTTCCTGGCGAAGCGGAGGTCGGCCACCCGGAGGCCCACGGGCTGGAAGAACTCCCAGAGCTTCCGCTTCAGCCAGCCGGCGTCCTGGATCTTCACCTGCACCCGGGTCACCATGTCCTCCCAGATGCGCGGGGGCGAGAACATCACGTGCGGCCCGATCTCCCGCAGGTTCTCCTGCACCGTGTCGGGCTCCTCGGGGAAGTTCACCGTGAACCCGATGGAGAGGTGCATCGCCAGGGCGGTCATCTGCTCGCCGATCCAGGCCAGGGGCAGGAACGAGAGGAAGTCGTCTTCGGGCGTCAGCGGGTCCACCGTCTGGATCGTGTCGCCCATCGCCAGGAGGTTCCGATGGCTCAGCATCGCCCCCTTGGGGTGGCCGGTGGTGCCGGACGTGTAGCAGAGGATGGCGGTGTCCTCCCCCGAGCCGGCGGCCACCATCTCCTCGAACAGCCCCGGGTGCTTCCGGCCGTACTCCCGGCCCATCTCCAGCACGTCGGGGAAGTAGAGCAGCCACGGGTCGGTGTACGTGCGCAGCCCCTTCGGGTCGTAGTAGATGAGGCGGCGCACCTTGGGGATCTGGTCGCGCACCTCGAGGATCTTGTCCACCTGCTCCTGGTCCTCCACCACCAGGAAGGTGGCGTCGGCGTGGTCGATGACGTAGGCCATCTCCTTGGCCAGCGAGTCCTGGTAGATGCCCACCGACTGCCCGCCCGCGGACTGGGCGGCCAGCTCGGCGATCACCCACTCGGGCCGGTTGTCGCCCACGATGGCGACCTTCTCGCCCCGCTGAAAGCCCAGGGAGACGAGGCCCAGGCAGAAGTCGCGCACCCGGTCGAGGTAGTCCTGCCAGGTGTATTGCTGCCAGATGCCATACTCCTTCTCCCTGAGGGCGATGCGGCTGTGGCCGTACTTCCTGGCCATGGCCTGCAGCCGCTTCGGCAAGGTATCCAGCCGCTCTGCGCTCACCTCTTCCCCCCCTATCCGACCGCCAGGTCCTTGTCGCCCAGGTAGGCCCGGATGACGTCCGGGTTCTGCCGCACCTCCGCCGGCGTCCCCTCGCCAATCTTGCGGCCGAAGTCCAGCACCGCCACCCGGTCCGAGATGTCCATCACGACGCCCATGTCGTGCTCGATCAGCACGCAGGTGACGCCGCGCTCCTGGTTGATGTCGAGGATGAAGCGGACCATGTCCTCCTTCTCCTCGGCGTTCATGCCCGCCATCGGCTCGTCCAGGAGCAGCAGCCGGGGCTCCAGCGCCAGGGCCCTGCCCAGCTCCACCCGCTTCTGCATGCCGTAGGAGAGCATCCCCACCGGCTTGCGGCGCACGTGGGCGATCTCCAGGAAGTCGATGATCTCCTCCACCGCCCGCCGGTGGTCGATCTCCTCCCGGCGCGCCGGGCCCCAGTAGAGGCCGCAGGCCAGGAGGCCCGAGCGCATCAGGGCGTGGCGGCCCGTCATCAGGTTGTCGAGCACCGACATGTGCTTGAACAGGGCGATGTTCTGGAACGTCCGGGCGATGCGCAGCTCCGCCCTGCGGTTGGGCGCCAGGCGGGTGATGTCGCGCCCCTCAAACGTGATCGTCCCCTGCTGGGGGATGTAGCGCCCGGAGATGCAGTTGATCAGGCTCGTCTTCCCCGCCCCGTTGGGCCCGATGATGCTGGTGATCGAACCCCGGGGGACCTGCAGCGAGACCCCGTCCAGGGCCCTGACCCCGCCGAAACCGATGGCCACGTTCTCGATGGCCAGATGCACGTCGCTCACCCTCGCCACCTCCTTCGCTACGGGTTTCCGGCCTCCAGCCGGCGGTCGATGATGCGCACCCGGCGGGGAGACCGCTCCAGTGTGCCGAACGGCAGGATGCGGACCAGCACGTCCACCGCCAGCTCGTCGGAGAGCCGCCGGCCGATGCGCTCCTCCAGCGCCGGGGAGGGCGGCTCGCCCGGCGCCGCCTCCACCAGCACGGTGCACCGGTCGAGCCAGGTCACCGGATCCCGCTCCAGCACGATGCGGTACTCCTCGGCCAGGCTGCCGTAGCCGCCCAGCACCCGCTCCACCTGCACCGGGTAGAACTTGACGCCCCGGATCATGACCAGCTCGTCGATGCGGCCCCGCACCCCGCCGGGCGACCGGGCCAGGGTCCGGCCGCAGCCGCAGGGCTCCGTCACCAGGGACGCCATGTCCCCCGTCCAGTAGCGGATCAGCGGCATGTCCTCGCGGGTGAGATCCGTCAGGACCAGCACGCCGGTCTCCCCCTCCGCGCAGGGCTGAAGCGTCGCCGGGTTGATCACCTCCACCAGCACGTGGTCCTCTGCCCAGTGCAGCCCCTGCTGCAGCCGGCACTCGCCCGCCAGCAGCGGACCCACCTCCGTGATGCCGTAGAAGTCGAACGCCGGGCAGCCGTAGAGGTGCTCCAGCCGCCGCCGGGTGGCCGGTTCCCCCGCGCCGGGCTCGCCGCCGAAGAGGCCGAAGCGCAGCCCGATATCCCGGGGCGAGAGCCCCCGCTCCTGGATGCGCTCCGCCAGGTAGAGGCAGTGGGACGGCGCGCCGATCAGGAGCGATGGCTTGAAGTTGAAGAGCATCTCCACCTGGCGCTTCACCGAGTCGGTGCCGATGGGGATCAGCGCCGCACCCATGGCTCGGGAGGCCCGGTGCCACGAGATGCCGCCGGCGAAGAGGCCGTAGCCGAAAGCGTTGTGGATGAGCTCCCCCGGCCGGAGCCCCACGCCCCACATGATCCGGGCGCCGATCTCGGCCGTGCGGGCCAGGTCCGGCTCGCCGTACACCGTGTAGAGCGAGCCGCCCACCACGTGGACCGGGTAGACTTCCCGCCGCTCCTCCGCCGGGCTCATGGGCAGGTCGCCCAGGGGCGGCTCCCGGAGCTGCGCATTCACCAGGTCCGACTTGTGGAGAAACGGCAGGCGGGCCACGTCGGCCGGTGTGCGGAAGTCGGCGGGGTCCAGGGGGCCCGCGCCCTGCCAGAGCCGCCGGTAGAAGGGCGACGCCAGCGCCCGCGCCACCTGGGCCCGGAGCCGTCCGGCCTGCATCTGCGCCAGCTCCGCCCGGGGGATCCGCTCGATGGTCGGCCGCCAGTGGGGCCGGTCGACCGCGATCTGCATCGCTGCCCCTCCTTCCTGCCCCCGCTTGACGCAAGAAGCGTGCCAGCGCCTGGCGGCGTGGCCGGCGGGGGCGAAAGAACGCCTGCGCGGTGCGCTTTGTGCCGAAGCGAACACGCCGGTGCGTGGTACGGCCCCCGGTGACTGCCACCGACGGGTAAGCGCCTGCGCTTAGCCCCTCTGCGGGAGGCGCGGGGTACGCGAAGCCCGCGGGCCGCCTCAGGCGGGCCCCGCGGGCGTTAAGCGACTGTGCTTAGGCGGGCTAAGCAGGAATAGTGAGAATTCCAGAGAATTATGCTTCATCTCGATAACGGAGGGATGCGTCGTGGCGCAGGTGCCCGGCGAGACCGTCCAGGCCCTGCTCGACGGCCTGTCGGAGGGCGTGCTCGCGGTGGATCCGGCGGGCGAGATCCGGCTGCTGAACGGCGCCATGGCGCAGCTGCTGGGCGCGGCGCGGGAGGAGCTCCTCTCCCGCCGGCCCGCCGAGCTGGAGGCGCGGGGCATGTGGCTGCCGCCCGTCCTGCGCCGCTGCCTGGAGTCGGGGCAGCGGCAGGCGCTGGTCCTGGAGCGGTCCGGGCGGCGGCTGGCCCTGACGGCCGCTCCCCTGCCCCTCGGGTGGGTGGTGGCCACCGCCCGGGACATCACGGAGCTGGACCGGCTGGAGCGGCAGGTGGAGCGCATGACCCAGGAGCGGGAGCGGTTCCACCACGAGCTGGCGGGCCTGCGCTCGGCCCAGGCCGGGCGGCCGGAGGTGGTCAGCTCCTCGCTGGCGATGCAGCGGGTGCTCGAGCTGATCCGCCGGGTGGCGCAGGTCGACTCCACCGTCCTGCTCCTGGGCGAGTCGGGGGTGGGCAAGGGGGTGCTGGCGGCCGAGATCCACCGGCAGAGCCGGCGGGCCGCCGCCCCCTTCGTGCGCATCGACTGCGCCGCCCTGCCGGAGAGCCTGCTGGAGTCCGAGCTCTTCGGCTACCTGCCGGGCTCCTTCACCGGCGCCCGGCGGGAGGGGAAGCCGGGCCTCATCGAGCAGGCCAACGGGGGCACGCTCTTCATCGACGAGATCGGCGACGTGCCGCTCGGGCTGCAGGTGAAGCTGCTGCACGTCATCCAGGAGCGGCGGATCACGCGGGTGGGCGCGGTGACCCCGACGCCCGTGGACATCCGCATCGTGGCCGCCACCCATCGGGACCTGGAGGCGCTGGTGGCGGAGGGCCGGTTCCGGGCCGACCTCTACTACCGGCTGAACGTGGTGCCGGTGACGATCCCGCCGCTCCGGGAGCGGCCCGAGGACATCCCCGTCCTGGCCCGGGCCTTCCTCGACCGGTTCTGCGCCCGGTACCGGGTGGAGCGGACCATCTCCCCCGAGGCCATGGCCCGGCTGATGGCCCACCACTGGCCCGGCAACGTGCGGGAGCTGGAGAACCTGATGGAGCGGCTCGTGGTGACGCTGGAGGAGCGGGAGATCCGGCCCGATCACCTGCCGCTGCCGGCGCCCGGCGGGCCGCCGGTGCAGGTGCGGGAGATCGTGCCCCTGAAGGAGGCGGTGGCCGCCCTGGAGCTGGAGCTGGTCGGCGAGGCCTACAAGCGGTACGGCAGCTCGGTGAAGGTCAGCCGGGTCCTGGGGATCCACCAGACGACGGCGGCCCGCAAGATCCGGGAGTGGAAGGCGCGCCGGGGCGGGGTGACGGACGGAGCCGGCCCCCGTGTGCAGGGAGCCGGCTCAGGATGACGCAGTGGGGCGCCCACCGGCGAGGTGGGCGCCCCTGTGCGGTCGTTACTCGTCGTGGTTGGCGGGCCGCCTGGCGTGGGCGATGCGGCTGGCCGCCGCGGCAGCGATGGCGGAGACCAGGTCGTCCAGGAAGGTGTGGCACCCGCCGTTCTTGTGGGAGTTGAGCCGCCCGATGACCAGCGGCTTAGTCTTGTCGAGGTAGCCGAAGTTCGTCAGCCCGATCGAGCCGTACACATTGGTGATGGAGAGCGCCACGATCTCGTCGACGCCGAAGAGGAAGTCGTCGCCGGCCACGATCGACTGCAGCGGCTCGGGCAGCTTGCCCTCCTCGGCGAGCATGTCGAGCGCGACGCCGGTGAGGACGGCGTTCTGTACCTCCCGCTTCTTCACCACCGCCTCGACGCCCTCGAGGCACTCCTGCAGGGTGAGCTGTTCGTAGTACCCCTTCTGAATCTCCAGCACGACCTCGGCGATCTCCCTGAGCGTAACCCCCCGATCTGCCAGCATCTTCACAACGGTCTTGTACATCTGGGTCCTCCTGTTCTGGTCCGTACCGTGGCCTATTAATTATGAGACGTCTGACAGAGGGGTTACGGTTCGCGATCAGGGAACCGGCATTTCCTGCCCGGCTCGCACCGCTGTCGGCGACGGAGACGGGACAGCCCCCTTCGGCAGGGACGGAGGGGGCTGCTCGGTGTCGATTGGGGAACTGGCTGCTTCAGGCTCCGCACCGTGCCGGCGCCCACCTCGGTACCGGCCTTGCGGTCGGCCGCGGATCGTGCCGGAGGACCTGCCCTAGTCCCGGGGAGGCTGGGCCTCCTCGGCCGTCAGCACCCGGATGGAGGCAGCGCCGCCCTGGGCCGGGTAGGACATCAGCATGGGGCCGGTCAGCTCCACCTCAATGCGGGTGCCGGCCGTGAGGTCGGCCAGGGTGCCCTCGGCCGAGCCCACCGTGATCCTGGTGTTCTCGTCCACCGCGAGCCAGGCCATGAACGGCTCGCCGCTGGCCATGGGCTCGCCCTCCACCAGGATCCGCCCGTCGGCGATCTCCTTGACGGTGACGGTCATGATGTCGGCCCGGGGCGCCGGCAGCACGAGGATGCTGCCCGCCTTGGCCTGGGCGGGGAACGACTCCGCGACCGGGCCGTCGATCACGGCCACGACCTCGGCGCCGACCTGCAGGTCAGCCATGCTGCCCGCACCGCCGTCGACGGTGATCTCCGTCTCCTCGGTGACGGTCAGCCAGATCATGTCAGGCTGGCCGTTCTCCATGATGGGGCCCTCGAGGAGGATGCGACTGCCCTCCACCCGGCTGATCCGGCCTACCCAGCGGCCCTCCTGCCCGACGAGCTCGGGGGCCGGAAGGACGAGCCGGGATGCCGGCACCAGGCTCAGCACGCCCTCCTCGGCCTCCACCTGCTGCAGTCCCAGCACGGTGCTGATGGCGTCGGCCGAGATCATGGTCCGGTCATTCACGATCTGCACGGGCTGCGCCATGGCGATGCGGTTGACCGTCACGTACATCACGCCGTCCACGTACATCTCGGCCTCCTGCTGGCCGATGTGGAACGAGGCCGTCCGGTCGGGCAGGCGCACGTTCACCTGGTGGAGCTCGCCGTCCCACGTCAGCTCTCCGCCGGCGGCCTCAACGATGGCCCGCAGGGGGACGAACAGGACACCGTCGACCACCACGGGGGCGCCCAGTTCCGCCGAGACGGAGGCGCCGTTCACCCGGATCTCCCTGGGCAGCGGTGCGTCAGCGGTGACGTCCCACTGCACCGGACCCATGGCCTCCACCTCGCCGGCGGGCCGGATGCTGATCACGTTGATGGCCGGGACCATCTGGAAGGAGATGCCGGTGAACTCGGTCCCCTCCACGACGACCTCCTGGCCGGCGTACTTCTTGAACTCCTCCGGGTCGCCGATGAGCCGGGTACCGCCCACGGCCCAGAAGCCGCCCTCCAGGTCGACCCACTCCACGGGGCCGACGAGCCGCAGGTAGGCGCCGGCCACGTCGGGATCCAGAATCGGCGCGGCGTCCGCAGGCGCCGAGATCGGCGTGGGAGACGACACCGGCTGATCGAAACCACTGGCGATGGCGGTTGCTGCAGATGCAGCCAGGAGCAGAGCGCTGAGAGTAGCAGTCTTCTTCCAATTCTTCACATCTCTTACCTCCTTTTCACTGTGACAGACGGAGTACCCCGGAGCGCCGTTTCAACGACTTGTCCATTCTTGACGCGCGGCGAGGGAGAGGCGCGGGCCTCCTGCATCGCCGGCTCGCCGGCGGCGGAGACAGCGAAGCGGCTCCACCCCCGCACGGGGGGCGGAGCCGCTTGCCATCGCGTCCGTCAGCCCTGCTTCTGGCCGACGAAGGTGACCGTGAGCTTGACCTCGTCCTCCACCGCCACGAAGTTGGCGATGTTGGGCGGGTTCACGCCGAACTCGGTCATGTCGAAGGTGGCGGTCGCGGTGAGCGTCAGCGTATCGCCCTCGAGCTTGGCCGTGCCGTCGAAGGCGAGGGGCTTGTCCGTGCCCTTGATGGTCATCGTCCCCTGCAGCTTGATGGGTACCTCCTGCCCCTCCGCCAGCACGGGGTTCCCCTCAGCCCCGCTGATCCGGTAGATGGCGCGGGGGTGGTTCCGGGTGTCGAGCACCCGCTGCACCTGGCTGTCGCGCCGGGACTGGTCGCTCTTCAGGGTGGTCAGGTCCACTTCGACGGTGGACGGCTGGATGACCCCGCCGTCCAGCACGATGGAGCCGAAGAAGGCGGTGGTCTTGCCCACGGCGATCACGTCCCGCCGCTGCCCGAGGAATGTCTCGCCGACGGCGTAAGCGGCCTCGGACTGGTCAGGAACCACCTGGTACGCGGTACCGGCGGCGCTTTCCGGCGTGTTGGCCGCCGGGCTGCTGTTGCCCGGGCTGGCGGCGGGCGGTGCCGCCGCGGCCTTGTCGGCCCCGCCGCCGGCCGGCCCCCGGGCACAGCCGGTCACGAGCAGGGCGGCCAGGGCGAGGCAGGCGATCAAGGTACGTCGTCTCAGAAGAACCCCTCCAGAATCCGTTGATACATCTATTCTGGACAAAAAGGCTGAAAGAAACCTGAATGCAGCATAAGGATTGTCTGTGTGAGCCCTTGCAGATGTACCCATGACCATTCCGCCAGGTGAACGGGCGGCAGCGCGTTCGCCGATCCGGGGCGGCCGGGCCCCCGGAGCAGCGGCCGTCACGGCTGCGCCGGCATCGCCGCCCCGCCGTCGGCCACCTGGCTCCGCAGGCAGACCGGCCCACACAGAGCAGGAACGGGCTGCCCCGAGCGCGCGCGGCGCTGCCGGGACAGCCCTTTCAGGTTGCTGAGGCAGTCGTTTCAGTCTGCTGGGACAGTCCTTCCACTCTGCTGAGGCACCCCGTTCAGTCTGCTGGGACAGTCCTTCCACTCTGCTGGGACAGTCCTTCACTCTGCTGGGACAGTCCTTCACTCTGCTGGGGCACCCCGTTCAGTCTGATGGGGCAGCCCTTCCACTCTGCTGGGACAGTCCTTCACTCTGCTGGGACAGTCCTTCACTCTGCTGGGGCACCCCATTCAGTCTGCTGGGACAGTCCTTCCACTCTGCTGGGACAGTCCTTCACTCTGCTGGGACAGTCCTTCACTCTGCTGGGGCACCCCATTCAGTCTGCTGGGGCAGCCCATCAGGTTTTGCTTGTCCGGTCCCGCCTGCGGTCAGTCCTGCGCCCGCAGCCACTCCAGCAGGGCGCCGATCGCGGCCTCGTCCATCGGGCCGAACCCGTCCCGGGCGGGGTCCTCGGTCGGGCTCAGGGCGTGGCCCAGGCCGGGGAAGCGGCGCAGGGTGACGTGCTCGGGCGCCGCGGCGGCGATGGCCTCACCGTCGGTCACCGGCACGAACCCGTCCTGCTCGCCGTGCAGGATCAGCACCGGTCGGCGCAGGTCCGGCGCGATCTCGGCGATGGAGCGGGCCGGCTCGTTGGCCGGGTGCATCATGGGGTTGACGGCGGGGTTGGCTACCAGCGCATCGATCGCCGGCCGCAGCTCGGCCTCCAGGTCGATCAGCCCGTCGCCGTCCCGGTCAGTGTCCGCCCGCATCTTCGGCGACCAGGGGGTCGAGTCCGGCGCCCACACGTAGAAGCTGCCCATCAGGGCCGCCGGGCCTGCCGGCACCGTCAGCCACTCCTTCACCGCGAGCTTGCCGTCGCCGTCGGCGTCAAGCTCGCGCAGCAGCCGGAGCCCCAGTTCCAGGTGCTGGTAGCGCAGGGTCTCGGACCAGCCGCTGGTGGGCGGTCCCTGCAGGATCACGCCCGCCACCGCCTCGTCCGCCAGGGCGGCGTGGGCCGCCACCTGGGCGCCCTGACTCCAGCCGTAGAGGTAGATGCGCCCGCCGTCCACCTCCGGCTGCTCCCGGGCTGCGGCGATCACCCGGGCGGCGTCCGCGATCAGCTGGTTGGTGGTGGCCTGGGCCGACTGCTCCAGGTCGTAGTCGCCGAACTTCTTCACCCCCCGCTTGTGGAAGCGGAGCACGGCAAAGCCCTCGGCGCTCAGCCGCTCGGCCAGCAGCCTGAAGTTGGCCGACGACACCTTCCCGGTCGCATCCACCTGGGCCGCGTCCATGTCCACCGGGCCCGAGCCGTGGAAGAGGATCACCGCCGGCCACGGGCCCGCACCCTCCGCCGGGTAGGTGAGCTCGGCGGCGGAGGACCAGGTCTCGTCCAGGGCGATGGTGAGCGCCCGGCGGCGCAGCCCACCCTCCGCGGCCCCGGCACCGCCGCCGGTCACGGAGCCCGTCCCGGCTCCGGCCGCCGACCGGCCCGCGGGCGCACAGCCCGCGGCCATCAGGAACAGGACAAGGAGCCCGATCATCACTTTGCGCATGATCTGCCCCTCCTCCCTACCGCCCCGCGAAGGAGAGCCGGCGGATCAGCCTGGCGTTGAGCAGCCAGAGCAGAACCACGTAGGCCAGCATGACGAGGAGGTTCCGGGCGACCGGCACCGACTCGCCGGTGATTCCGGCGGCAATCAGCTCCACCGCCGGCCGGGTGGGCAGCCAGGCCATCACCGCCCAGACGCCCGGCTGCATCAGCGCCCACGGCAGGGTGGATGCGAAAATGAACACGAGGACCACCGGCGTTCCCCCCACGCCCAGAGAGCGCATGTCCTTCACCAGCAGCCCCACCAGGGTGCCGATGCCGACGGCGAACAGGGTCAGCACCGTGTAGCTCGCCAGCCAGAGCAGGGGATGCTGGGGGGACTCGCCCAGGATCGGGAACATGAGCAGACCGAGGCCCACGCTGCCCACGAGGCCGATCCCGCCCTTCACCAGCACGACCTGCCAGGGGCGGACCGGGGTCAGGAAGAGCGCCTCCAGCTGCCGCTTCTCCTTCTCCTCCGCCAGCGTGAACGAGGGGATGGTCCAGCCGGCGAAGTAGGCGGTCATCACGAAGAGGGTCGTCGCCAGGAAGGAGTGGGCGCTCGTGGGCATCGTCGCCTTCATCACCGCGCCCATCACGGGCATGCAGGCAAGGAAGAACAGCACCATCGGGTTGCGGACGATGTCCTGCATCTGCGCTCGGGCCAGTGCGACCAGTCTCACGCCAACTCCCTCCCCGTCGTGTGCAGAAAGACCTCGGCCAGCGAGGCCTCGTGGGTGTGCACGGCCAGCAGGGACCCCTCGGCCTGCCGCCTGGCCACCACCTCAACCCACGCCGCATCGTCCAGCGGCCACTCCGCCGTCTCGGCGGCGGACCCGCTGGCAAATGTCACCCGCACCCTCCGCCGCCCGTAGCGGGCCTTCAGGGCGGCGGGCGTGTCGCAGGCGACCAGCCGCCCCCGGTCGAGGATGGCCACCCGGTCGCACAGCGCATCCACCTCCGCCATGTCGTGGCTGGCGATCACCACGGTCCGGCCCCGGGCCTTCAGGCCCCGGAGCAGGTCGTGAAAGGCGTGGGTGGCTGCGGGGTCGAGCCCCGCGGTCGGCTCGTCCAGGACGAGCAGCCGGGGATCGTGCAGCAGGGCCCGGGCCAGGGCGACCCGCTGCTTCTCGCCCTTGGACAGGCTCCCCACCGGCCGCCCGGTCAGCCCTTCCAGCCCGGCTGCCGCCACGGCCCGCCTGATGTGCTCCGGCCCCACACCGTAGAGCCCGGCAAAGAGCTTCAGGTTGTCCAGGACGCTCAGCCTCTCGTACAGTCCCGTCCCCTCGGACAAGACACCCATCTGAGACCGCACCTGATCGGGGTCCTCCCACGGGTCGACCCCCATCACCCGCACCCGCCCGCTGCTGGGTGGGGCCATGCCGGCCAGCAGGCGGAGCGTCGTGGTCTTGCCGGCCCCGTTCGGCCCCAGCAGGCCGAACGTCTCGCCGGGGGCCACGTGCAGGTCGACCCCGTCCAGTGCGGTGACGTTTCCGTACCGCTTCGTCACCTGGGTCAGGCGAATCACGCCCATCACCTCCGACCCGATCATCGCACGGTCGGGGCAGGCGTTTCCGCATTCGCCGGACAACTGGCGGATAACGGGCGACAACTGGCTACCAGTTCAGCCGCACCCTCAGCTCCTGCGCCCGGTGCTTGCTGAGCGGCACCTCCTCGCCGTTCTTCAGGATCAGCGAGTAGGAGTCGCGGGTCCAGGAGGCGATCTCCTTCACGTACGCAAGGTTAACCAGGTACGCCTTGTGGCTCCGGAAGAAGCCGCTCTCCGCCAGCCGCTCCTCCAGTTCGGTCAGGGTGAAGCTCACCCCGCACGTGCCCTCGGGCGTCTCGATGTAGACGGACTTCTCCCGGGCGTACGCGTAGCGGATCTCGTCCGGGCGGAAGAGGAGAATCCGGTCGCCCTTGCGGGCGGCGACGTGGGGGGTGAGCCGCCGCGGGGGCCCCGGCTCGTGCTGGACGACGGCCCCTCCGCCGGCCGCCGCGGCCGGGGCAAGTTCGACTGCGCGGGCGGTTTCGGCGGCCCGGACCGATTCCAAGGCCCGGGCGGGTTCGGCGGCCCGGGCCGATTCCAAGGCCCGGGCAGGTTCGGCGGCCCGGACCGATTCCAAGGCCCGGGCAGGTTCGGCGGCCCGGACCGATTCCAAGGCCCGGGCAGGTTCGGCGGCCCGGGCCGGCTGCAAGGCCCGGGCAGACTCCAGGGCTCGGGCAGACTCCGCGGCCCGGGCCGGCTCCACGGCCCGGACAGACTCCAGGGCTCGGGCAGACTCCGCGGCCCGGGGCGGCTCCACGGCAGCGGACGCCTCCATCAGGCGGCCGGCCTCGAGGTAGCAGACCCGCGAGGCGGCGCGCAGGACGCGCGGGTCGCCGAAGGTCGTCACCAGCACCGCCTTCCCGGCCTCTGCCTCCTCGGCGATCGTGAACGCGATCAGGCTGGCGCTCTCGCTGTCGACGTCGCCCGCTGGCTCGTCCAGCAGGAGCGCGGGCGGGTCGTGCAGCAGGGCGCGGGCGAGGCGCAGGCGGGCCGCCTCACCCGGGGTGAGCCGGTCCGCCCGTGCCTCCCGCCTGCCTTCCAGGTCCAGCCGCTGCAGCAGGTCCCTGATCCGCTGCTCCGGTACGCCCCAGAGCCGGGCAAACAGGCTCAGGTTCTCCCACACGGTCAGCCGCTCCATCAGGCCCCAGGCCTCACCTGCCGCCCCAACCCTCGCCGCATGGGACGGGTCACCGGGACGGCTGCCGCACACCGTTGCGCTCCCGCCGTCCAGCGGCACCTGCCCGGCCAAGGCCCGCATCAGGGTCGTCTTCCCGCTCCCGCGGCTGCCCACCACGGCGACCAGCTCGCCGGGGTGCACCACCAGGTTGACGTCGGCAAGTCTTCCTGCGATGGTCATACCACTGATGCAAATCATCGAAATACCCCCACTCAGGTTGAACGGTTCCATGTCGGGGGTATCGGATTCCTGCCGCCGCCCCCCTCTTCCACCATAAGCTGGCGAGTGTGACGGAAGCCCCTCCCTGGGTTGACCCGGCGAGTGTCAAGAAGAAGACGGGGGCCGCCCCTCGCTGTGTTTTTTCTTGACACTCCCGCCCCGGGATACCCCCGCGTCCTTGACACACCCGCCCCCCGGTCACCCCCGTGCACCCGCACGATGGGCATCGTCCACCCTGTTCCCGAGCGCGGGCGGTTAACTTCACCCGGTCTCAGGCCGGCGAGTGTCAAGAAAAAGACGAGGGCCGCCCCTCGCTGTGTTCTTGCTTGACACTCCCGCCCCGGGATACCCCCGCGTCCTTGACACACCCGCCCCCCGGTCACCCCCGAGCACCCGCATGATGGGCATCGTCCACCCTGTTCCTGAGCGTGGGCGGTTAACTTCACCCGGTCTCAGGCCGGCGAGTGTCAAGAAAAAGACGGAGGCCGCCCCTCGCTGTGTTTTTTCTTGACACTCCCGCCCCCGGGACACCCCCGCTTCCTTGACACTCCCGCCCCCGGTCTCCCCCGGGTCCTTGACACACCCGCGCCCCGGTCACCCCCGAGTATCCGCACGATGGACATCGTCCACCCTGTTCCTGAGTGCGGGCGGCCAACTTCACCTGGTCTCAGCCCGGCGAGTGTCAAGGAAAAGACGAGGGCCACCCCTCGCTATGTGTTTTCTTGACACTCCCGCCCCCAGGACACCCCCGCGTCCTTGACACTCCCGCCCCCCGGGGCACCCCCGAGTCCTTGACACACCCGCGCCCCGGTCACCCCCGAGTACCCGCACGATGGACATCGTCCACCCTGTTCCTGAGCGCGGGCGGCAAACTCCCCCGGCAAATGAAGACCCCGGCCGAGCCCGGCCGGGGTCCGTTCACGGCAACAACTCCGGCTCCTGCTCCAGGTCCACGCCGAAGCGCTCCCGCACGGCGTCCTGGACCTTCTGCCGGAAGCGCAGCAGGTCGGCGGTGCTCCGGGCCCGCTCGTTGACCAGCACCAGGGCCTGGGCGGGCCAGGTGCCCATGCCGGTCTCCGGGTCGGACACGCCGCGCAGGCCCGCCCGATCGATGAGCCATCCCGCCGCCAGCTTCACCCTGCCGTCCGGCATGGCCCAGTGGGGCATGTCCGGGTACCTTGCCAGCAGGTATGCGGCCTGCCCGGCGGGGATGACCGGATTGCGGAAGAAGGAGCCGCAGTTGGCCACGCGCTCCGGATCGGGCAGCTTGGCCCTGCGGATGGCGATCACCGCGTCCCGCACCTGCTGCACGGTCGGGCGGGCGATGCCGCGCTCCGCGAGGTAACGGTCCAGCGCCGGGTAGAACGGCGGCCGGGGCTGCTCCCGCACCAGGCGGAGGGTTAGGCCCGTGATGAAGAACCGCCCCCGGTCCGCCCCGTTGAAGCGGGAGCGGCGGTAGCCGAAGGCGCAGTCCCCGGCGGGGATGCGCACGAACTGGCCGACCAGCCGGTCGTAGGCGTCCACCGATACGAGGACGTCGGCGATCTCCCGGCCGTAGGCGCCCACGTTCTGCACGGGCGTCGCCCCCGCCGTGCCGGGGATGAGGCTGAGCCGCTCGATGCCGCAGGCGCCGGCCGCCACCGACCGCTCCACCACCGAGTCCCAGTCCTCGCCCGCCCCGACAGTCAGGTAGACCTCGCTGCCCCGTTCCTCCAGCGAGTAGCCCTTGATCCGGTTGACCAGCACCAGGCCGGAGAACCCCTCGTCCCTCCAGATGATGTTGCTGCCGCCGCCGATCATGATCACCGGCAGGCTGCGGACCGCCGCCCAGGCGAGACCCTCTGCGAGCTCCTCAGGGTTGTGCACGTGGGCCAGGTAGGCGGCGGGGCCGCCGAGGCGCATCGTCGAGTAGCCGCGCAGGGAGACGCCTTGCTGAATCTCCAGTGCTGCGATGACCGTTACCCCCTTCCCGTGCGTAGCCTATGCTGCCCTTGCCCCGGCCAACCATGCCGGTCAGCCCTGCAGGTGCGCGGTGGAATTGGCCAGCAGCACCACGCGCCGCTCGGGCAGAATCCGCCACAGGTGTACGCCGGTATCAGCCGTGCCCAGCCAGACATCGCTCGTCAGGGGAAGCCCCAGGAAGGCCCGGAACAGCATGGTAATGGTGCCGCCGTGGGCCACGACCGCCACCCGTCGCTCCGGCTCCACGGAGTGAACCAGCTCGGCGAAGACGGACTCTACCCGGGCCCGGAACTCCAGCTCCGACTCCCCGCCTGGTATCCGCTCGTGATACCGCCGCCCACCCGGGGGCGGCGGGTACTTCTGCCGCGCCTCATCCCGCGGCAGCCCGGCCAGCACGCCGTTGTCCATCTCCACCAGGCCGTCCTTGAAGACCAGCGGTGCGCCCGTCCGCGCGGCGATGATCCTGGCCGTCTCGGCCGCCCGCTGCAGGGGGCTGGACCATATGAGGTCGGGTGTGCATGTCCGCGCCACCCAATCGGCCAACCGGGCCGCCTGCTCCCGGCCGAGCTCGGTCAGGGGAAAGTCGGCGCGCCCCTCGTGCCGGTTGGTCACGTCGGCCTCGGACTGACCGTGGCGGATCACAAGCAATTCCACGGGCGTCGGGCCTCCTTTCCGCGATGTTCTCATGCGGAGAATATGCGGGCGTGGACATGAATTCCTGCCCGGCATCCACTTTGTAGCCAAACTGCACCGAAGCAACAGGGATGTGTTTTCTTACACTCGAAGATCATGAAGCGGTATCGCCATCCGGCCACACTCAGGAGGAATATCGAATGCCAAGGCGATTCGGCTTCATGGTGGTTCTGGTCCTGCTTCTCAGCGCGCTGCTGGCCGGCTGCGGCAGCAGCGGCCCCGGCCCGAAGGACGTCGCCGACCAGTTCTTCAAGGCCATCACGTCCGGGAACTGGGAGGCCGCAGAGGGGCTTCTCTCCGCCGATTCGGGCAGCGACCTGGCCAAGCCGGCCGCCGGCGAGGAGCGCATCGTCAACGCGCTGATGAGCAAGATCAGCTATGAGCTGGGCGAAGCCCAGGTGCAGGGCGACCAGGCCGTCGTCGCTCTCGATCTGACCCTGCCCGACATGGAGCGGCTCTCCGCCAGGTTGCTGAGCGAGGTCCTGCCGCTGGCCTTCAGCGCCGGGCTCAGCGAGGACTTGACGGACGAGCAGCTGGACCTGATGGTGGAGGAGAAGTTCGTGGAGATCCTCAACGACAAGGATCTCGCCATGGTCACCTACGAGGGCTCGGTGACGCTCGTCAAGGAGGCGGGTGGCTGGAAGGTCCTCGCCGTTGACGGGCTGGACCAGGACGTCAGCTTCTTTAACTAGCAAGACGGGGCTGTCCCAAAAGTCATCGAGGATGACTTAGGGACAGCCCCCTTTTCTTTTTGTCTAAATACAAAAGAAGCCGCCCTTCTGTTACAATGG